>NZ_JBEXRZ010000003.1:0-108371 GCF_040613325.1 Streptomyces sp. NPDC006283
GTGGTACGGGGGCAGCCAGGAGCAGCCGATGCGGTCCTCCTCGAAGCCCATATGGCTGTCGAGGACCCGGCAGTGGTGCGCCCGTGAGCGTCAGGCTGCCGTGAGGTTGACCCCGTGCTCGGCGGCCAGGCGGTGCAGGTCGTCCAGCTCCGCCTGCTCGACGTCCGCGAGGAAGTCGTCGCCCGTCTCCCGAGCGATCGTGAGGTCCGTCTCGGCGGCCTTTATGCGCTGCAGCAGTCCGGCGGTGAAAGCGTCCATGATGCGCCCCCTCGTCGTAGGTCGGTGGCACGGGGGTGTGCCGACGGTGGGTTGATCAACCCTGGAACAGGTCGTGGTGTGCCACATACAGGGCGTGATCGGGGTGTGCAGTCGTCCTCCCCAGGCCTTCCCGGGTGGAAACCTCAACTGTCCCGCAAATCCTTGATATTCCTCGGGCCGCAGGTCGGGCCCATTCGCCTTACATCCGGTTTACGCGCGTAACGGGCAGGATGGATCCGCACAGTCAGTGCGCAGACCTGCCCTGTCACCCTGACGGGCTCCGGAGAGAGGAAGAGCGACGTGCGCGTACTCGTCGTCGAGGACGAGCAGCTGCTCGCCGATGCGGTGGCCACCGGACTGCGCCGGGAGGCCATGGCGGTCGACGTCGTGTACGACGGCGCCGCCGCCCTGGAGCGCATCGGGGTCAACGACTACGACGTGGTGGTGCTCGACCGCGACCTCCCGCTGGTCCACGGTGACGACGTCTGCCGCAGGATCGTCGAGCTCGGCATGCCCACCCGGGTGCTGATGCTGACGGCCTCGGGTGACGTCAGCGACCGCGTGGAGGGCCTCGAACTGGGCGCCGACGACTATCTGCCCAAGCCGTTCGCGTTCACCGAGCTCACCGCCCGTGTGCGCGCGCTCGGACGCCGTACGACGGTGCCGCTGCCGCCGGTGCTCGAGCGCGCGGGCATCAAGCTCGATCCGAACCGCCGCGAGGCCTTCAGGGACGGCAGGGAGATCCAGCTCGCTCCGAAGGAGTTCGCGGTCCTGGAGGTGCTCATGCGCAGTGAGGGGGCGGTCGTCTCGGCCGAGCAGCTGCTGGAGAAGGCATGGGACGAGAACACGGACCCGTTCACGAACGTCGTGCGCGTGACCGTGATGACCTTGCGCCGCAAGCTCGGCGAGCCTCCCGTGATCGTCACGGTGCCCGGTTCGGGCTACCGGATCTGATCGGGGTGGCCACCCTTCCCGCGCCTCCGGGGGCGCCTCCGAAACCGACCTGGGACCCCAGGGAGCCGGTCCGCCCGTGGCTGCGGCCGACCATCCGGATACGGCTCACGCTGCTCTACGGCGGAATGTTCCTGATCGCGGGCATCCTGCTGCTGTCGATCATCTATCTGTTCACCGCGCAGGCGCTGAACGTCGGTGTGGCCGAACTGCCCTTCAAGATCGTCGAGGGGAAGGTCCAGCCCACCACGGACTGGTGCACGCTCCCCGAGGAGGGCTCCGGCGAGCAGTTCAACCAGGCCGTCTCCACGTGCCTCGCACACCAGCGCGAGCTGGCCCTGGACGACCTGCTGCGACGCTCCCTGTTCGCGCTGCTGGGCCTCAGTATCATCGCGTTCGCATTCGGGTACGCAATGGCGGGCCGGGTCCTGTCGCCGCTCGGCCGGATCACCCGCACCGCGCGTCAGGTGGCCGGCTCCGACCTGTCCCGGCGGATCGAGCTGGACGGCCCCGACGACGAGCTCAAGGAGCTCGCCGACACCTTCGACGAGATGCTGGACCGGCTGGAGCGCGCCTTCAGCGCCCAACAGCGATTCGTGGCGAACGCGTCCCACGAGCTGCGTACGCCGCTGGCGATCAACCGCACCCTGCTGGAGGTCCACCTCTCCGACCCAGGGGCACCGGTGGAGCTCCAGCAGCTGGGCAGGACGCTGCTGGCCACCAACGAGCGCAGCGAGCAGCTCGTCGAGGGCCTGCTGCTGCTCGCCCGCAGCGACAACCAGATCGTCGAGCGCAAGCCCGTGGACCTGGCGGAGGTCGCCTCGCGCGCCATCGACCAGGTCCACGCCGAGGCCGCCGCCAAGGGTGTGGAGGTACGCGGTGAGCGCGCGCCGGCCGTCGTCCAGGGCAACGGTGTCCTGCTGGAGCGGATCGCCCTGAACCTGGTGCAGAACGCCGTCCGCTACAACGTCCCGGAGGAGGGCTGGGTGGAGGTGGCCACGGAGGTCGAGCAGGGTCATGCGGTCCTGCTGGTCACCAACACGGGCCCCGTGGTCCCGGCGTACGAGATCGACAACCTCTTCGAGCCGTTCCGGCGGCTCCGCCAGGAGCGCACGGGCAGCGACAAGGGCGTCGGCCTGGGGCTTTCCATCGCGCGGTCGGTCGCCCGCGCCCACGGCGGCCGCATCTCCGCGGTGCCCCGCGAGGGAGGCGGCCTGGTGATGCGCGTCACGCTTCCCGTCTGACGAGCCGGGCCGCTGTTCGCTTTAAGCGGAATTTTCGGAAACGGCCCCCAGCGAATAGATGTGCGATCGATCACATGGGTCGAATCCGGCCCATCCACTCTCCGTGATCAAGGATCCTGCGAAAAGCCGGGAAAAGCCTGGGTTTCCGGGGGGTGACATCACGGGAAGTACACGGGGTGGCGCTCGCGAAGCGCGTCCACGGACCGTGTACGGTCCCCATCGCCATCCAACCCGATCCCTCTTCAGAGGTCCGGTTGGGTGTCGATTGAGTAACAGACCTTGATGTGAGGCAAAATCTCCGCCTCAGGTCGGGCACAAGTCCGGCCTCTCACGCGTTACGTGCGCTGGAGACACCGCAACCACCCAGAGGGGGAGAGCGACATGGCAACGGACTACGACACCCCACGCAAGACCGACGACGACGTCGATTCGGACAGCCTTGAAGAACTGAAGGCCCGGCGGAACGACAAGTCGACCTCGACCGTCGACGTGGACGAGTTCGAGGCCGCCGAGGGCATGGAGCTCCCCGGAGCCGACCTGTCCAACGAGGAACTCGCCGTCCGGGTCCTGCCCAAGCAGGCCGACGAGTTCACCTGCATGAGCTGCTTCCTCGTGCACCACCGCAGCCAGCTGGCACGCGAGAAGAACGGCCAGCCGATCTGCCGCGACTGCGACTAGAGGCAGGCCGCCAGTGGCAGGCGAGAAACCGCCCAGGAAGCGGCGCTTCCGGCGTCAGGAGAAGCCGGAGGCGCACCAGGGCGGTACAGGCCCACTGCCGGGCGCGGAGGCGCCCACGCAGGGCGCTGCCGCGTCACTGCCGCCTTGGGCGATCGAGGACGCGGAGCGGGGCCTGCCGGCCTCGCTCGAGGCAGCAGGCCAGGCAGGGCCCCCGACCAGGGCCCGGCGCCTGGCCGCCGCCAGGCACGGCGTCATCAAGGGCGGGCAAGGGGCCAGGGGGCGGCTGGCGAAGAGCAAGGAGAGCGCCAAGGCCGCGCTGGCCCACATCGCCGACGTCCTGATCGACAACGCGCCGCGCATCCCGGTGCGCGACCTGGAGAAACTGCGCAAGCAGTTCCCGGGCCTCACACCCGAGCAGCTTGCCGACAAGCTCGTCGCGGGAGCGGCGAACGCGAGTTCCACGGTCGGCGCCGGCATCGGCGCCGCCGCGATGATGCCCGTGCCGCCGGCCATGCCGGCCGAGCTCGCGGCGGAGATCGTGGGTGTGGCGGCCATCGAGCTGAAGCTCATCGCCGAGCTCCACGAGGTCTACGGTCTGCGGGCGCCCGGCAATCTCACGGAACGCGGCCTCGCGTATCTCAACGCCTGGTCCCAGGAGCGCGGGATCGAGGTCGCCAAACCCTCGACGTTCAACGCCTCGATGGGCATTCAGCTCAAGCGACAGCTGCGGCAGCAGATCATGAAGCGCATGGTGCGCAATCTGCCCAACCTGATGCCGTTCCTGATCGGTGCCGCCGTCGGCGCCGCGATGAACCGCCGTGACACCAGGAAGCTCGCGGACAGGGTCCGCAAAGACCTGCGCAGCAAGCAGGTTCCGTGGGACGCCCTTCCCGCACTCCCGCCGCTGGAGCAGCACAAGAACCCGCTGGACCCGCACGCACTCCCTCCTGGGGCTGGCGCCTGACCCGGCGGGCCGGCGACGCGCCTCAGGGTCAGCGACGGCCCCAGGGTCAGCGACGCGCCCCAGGGCCCGTCAGGCGGCGCGTACAGCCGTCAGAGCGGCAGCCAGCGCTTCGGGGTCCCGCGTCGACAGATAGACGTACGGGGTCGGGTCCTGCGGATCGGTGACCTCGATCCGGACGGCCCGCGGGATGTAGCTGCGCAGCAGCATGAAGGCTCGCGGATCGGCCTTGTGGAGGCGCCAGGCCTGCGCCTCTTCGGCGTCCAGCACCTCCGCGTCGCCGAGCGCCGCGACGGGGATCCTGGCGTCTCCCGCGACCAGCGACCCCGCCACCACCCTGATGCGGGCGGAGCCGTAGGAACTGACCAGTGCGGCCGCCAGGGCGCCGGCGCCGAGCAGGCCGCCCAGCATCGGCAGGGTCCCCAGCGGCAGCAGGATCAGACCGCCCGAAACGGCGACGAGGGCGGTGACGACCCACCACGAACGGGGTGCGGTCAGACGTTCTGCGTACTGCGGGGCGGAAGGCTGCATGAATCCAAGCTTGGCACGGTGCGACCGGCGGGTAGCCGCGCGGGTAAGGTCTGCGCCTGTGAGTAACGCGAACGACCCGGGGGCCGACCCGGCGCCCCCCGCCGCTTCCAAGGCCCTGACTCCGCCGGCCGACGCCAAGGCGCCGGTGAGGCACCCCGACGCACCCGCCCCGGGTGAGCTCCTCGGCTCGCACTACGGGCACTGTTTCGGCTGTGGCGGAGAGCAGCCCCACGGCCTGCATCTCGAGGCCCGGGCGCAGGACGGTGTACGCGTCACCGCCGAGTTCACCGTCAGGCCGGCGCACCAGGGCGCCCCCGGCCTCGCGCACGGCGGCGTGCTCGCCACCGCCCTCGACGAGACGCTCGGCTCCCTGAACTGGCTGCTCCGGGTCATCGCGGTCACCGGCAAGCTCGAGACCGACTTCGTCCGTCCCGTGCCGGTCGACACCGTGCTGTACCTCGACGCCGAGGTCACCGCCGTGGCGGGGCGCAAGATCTACTCCACCGCCACCGGGCGGATCGGCGGCCCCGACGGGCCCGTCGCCGTCCGGGCGGCCGCCCTGTTCGTCGAGGTCAAGATCGACCACTTCATCGATAACGGCCGCCCGGAGGAGATCCAGGCAGCCATGGCCGACCCCGACCAGATCAGGCGCGCCCGCGCCTTCGAGGTGAACCCCTGATGAGCTCCCCCGTCGATGTTCTGATCCGGCGAGTGGACCCGGAGGTGCCGCTGCCCGCGTACGGGCACCCCGGCGACGCCGGCGCCGATCTGGTGACGTGCGAGGCCGCCGAACTCGCCCCCGGGGAGCGCGCGGTGCTGCCCACCGGGGTCTCGATCGCCCTCCCCGACGGCTACGCCGCCTTCGTGCACCCCCGCTCCGGGCTCGCGGCCCGCTGCGGAGTCGCCCTCGTGAATGCCCCAGGGACGATTGATGCCGGGTACCGTGGGGAAATCAAGGTGATCGTGGTCAATCTGGATCCACGCGAGAGCGTGCGGTTCGAACGGTTCGACCGGATTGCCCAACTGGTCGTCCAGCAGGTCGAGAAGGTGCGCTTCCACGAGGTGGCGGAGCTTCCCGGTTCTGCGCGGGCCGAGGGGGGCTTCGGGTCCACCGGCGGTCATGCCGCCGTGGACGGCTCTACGGGTGGGAATCGATACGCTTCGGTCGTATCCGACCGGGAAGGACAGTGACGTGTTCGGACGTCGCAAGAAGAGTGGTTCCGCCGGGGACGCGGCGGACGCAGCGGGCGAGGCCGAGCGAGTCGCCGACGAGTCTGCCGAGCTCGACCAGGACGCCGAGGAGAGCGGAGCCCGCCGGGTGAACCTCCCGCCGGCGCCCAGGCCCGACGGCCCCTGGGACCTCTCCGAGGTTTCCAGGCCCGGCGAGGGCCGGGTCGACCTGGGCGGCCTGTTCGTGCCCGGGGTCGAGGGCATGGAGCTCCGCGTCGAGGTCGCCGGCGACGCGATCGTCGCGGCCACCGTGGTGCTGCGCGACAGTGCCATTCAGCTCCAGGCCTTCGCAGCGCCCAAGAAGGAAGGCATCTGGGGCGAGGTCCGCGAGGAGATCGCCTCCGGCATCACCCAGCAGGGCGGCATCATCGACGAGGTCGAGGGCCCCCTCGGCTGGGAGCTGCGGGCCCAGGTGCCCGTGCAGCTGCCCGACGGCACCGGCGGTGTGCAGCTGGTGCGCTTCGTCGGCGTCGACGGCCCCCGCTGGTTCCTGCGCGGAGTGATCTCCGGGCAGGGCGCGGTGCAGCCGCAGGCGGCCGGTCTGCTCGAGCAGATCTTCCGGGACACCGTCGTCGTGCGCGGCGACGGCCCCATGGCGCCGCGCGACCCGATCGTCCTCAAGCTGCCGGACGACGCGCAGATGGTCCCGGAAGGTGTCCAGCAGGAGGCGCAGGAAGGCTCCCGTTTCTCGGGCGGCATGGGCCAGCTCCAGCGTGGGCCCGAGATCACCGAGGTCCGCTGACCGCTCCGCGTCATGACAGCGCCGAGACCGACTGGGCCGTACCTCCTCGGGGGTACGGCCCAGTCGGGCGTTCGGCGGACCGGCGCACGGGCCCTCCACCCCGCCCGGCGCCGTGGGGTGCCCGCAAGCGGCTCTGCCCGCATGGCCGTTGCCCCGCATGACCGTTGGCCCGCCAGACCGTTGCCCGGCCACATGCCCCCTGCACATACTGAGCCGGACACGATCCACAGCGGGGGGACTTCTGATGACCGAGAGCAGCAGTGCGCAGTCCGGCACGGCCGTCGCCGAGGGTCCGGCCCGCGGACCCATGGTGCGGGTCGAGAATCTGCACCGTTCCTACGGCACCGGCGCCGCGGCCGTCCACGCACTGCGAGGGGTGTCCTTCGAGATCCCGCGCGGAGAGCTGGTCGCGCTCAAGGGCCGCTCCGGCTCCGGCAAGACCACACTCCTCAACCTCGTCGGGGGCCTCGACTCCCCGGACCAGGGCCGCATCACGGTCGACGGCACCGACCTGTCCGAACTCGGCGAGAACGGGCTGCTGGAGCTGCGCCGGGACCGGATCGGCTTCATCTTCCAGTCCTTCGGGCTGATCCCGATCCTGACCGCCGCCGAGAACGTCGGAGTGCCGATGCGGCTGCGCAGGGCGGACCCGCGTGAGCGGGAGGAGCGCGTCCAGCTGATGCTCGCGTTGGTCGGCCTCGCCGACCACGCCGCACAGCGGCCCGGAGAGCTCTCCGGCGGCCAGCAGCAGCGCGTCGCCATCGCCCGCGCGCTGGCCAACCGGCCCGCGCTGCTGATCGCGGACGAGCCGACCGGTCAGCTCGACGCCGAGACCGGCCTGGCCGTGATGGAGCTGCTGCGGGCGGTCGTCCGCAGCGAGGGCGTCACTGCCCTCGTCGCCACCCACGACGCCCAGCTCCTGGGGCTCGCCGACCGGGTGCTGGAACTCGGCGACGGCGAGCTCGTCGAACACTGAGCCCGTGACCGGTCTTCGCCGTGCCGACCCCACACGGGTCGAGCGCCCCGGTGCCTGTCCCGAACCGATCCGCCGGTCAGGCCCTCACGCCCACCCCCGCCGACCGCATCAGAATCGCGTCAATACGCACCCCGCAGTCCCGGACCGACCGCTTCGCCCGTTCTGTTCGACGTAAGGTCGACGCTGCGCAACGCAGTGTTCGAAAGACAATGAGGCCATGGGACGCGGCAAGCTACGGATCTACCTCGGCGCGGCGCCGGGCGTCGGCAAGACGTACGCCATGCTTGGTGAGGCGCACCGCCGCGTGGAGCGCGGCACCGACTGCGTGGTGGCCTTCGTCGAGACCCATGACCGGCCCCGCACCGAAGTGCTTCTGCACGGGCTCGAGCAGATCCGGCGACGAGACATCACCTACCGCGACGCCCTGTTCACCGAGATGGACGTCGACGCCGTGCTGGAACGCCGCCCCGCGGTCGCCCTCGTCGACGAGCTCGCCCACACCAACGTTCCGGGCTCCCGCAACGGCAAACGCTGGCAGGACGTCGAGGAACTCCTCGGGGCGGGCATCGACGTCATATCGACCGTCAACATCCAGCACCTGGAGTCACTCGGCGACGTCGTCCAGACGATCACCGGCGTACGGCAGCGGGAGACCATCCCCGACGAAGTGGTCCGCAGGGCGGACCAGATCGAGCTCGTCGACATGGCGCCGCAGGCACTGCGCCGTCGTATGGCCCACGGCAACATCTACCAGCCCGACAAGGTCGACGCGGCGCTCTCCAACTACTTCCGCCCCGGCAACCTCACCGCCCTGCGCGAACTCGCCCTCCTCTGGCTCGCCGACCGGGTCGACGAGTACCTCCAGCAGTACCGCGGCGAGCACAACATCCGTTCCACCTGGCAGGCACGTGAACGCATCGTCGTGGGCCTCACCGGCGGCCCCGAGGGCCGTACCCTCATCCGCCGCGCGGCGCGCATAGCGGCCAAGGGCTCCGGCAGCGAGATCCTCGCCGTCTACATCGCCCGAAGCGACGGACTGACCTCCGCCTCGCCCAAGGAACTCGCCGTACAGCGGACCCTCGTCGAGGACCTCGGCGGCACCTTCCACCACGTCATCGGCGACGACGTGCCCTCCGCGCTGCTCGAGTTCGCGCGCGGCGTCAACGCGACGCAGATCGTGCTCGGCTCCAGCCGCCGCAAGGCCTGGCAGTACCTCTTCGGGCCGGGCGTCGGCGCGAGCGTGGCCAGGGACTCCGGGCCCGACCTCGACGTCCACATCGTCACCCACGACGAGGCGGGCAAAGGGCGCGGTTTGCCCGGCGCCCGGGGTGCCCGTCTCGGCCGTTCCCGGATCATCGCCGGATGGCTCGTGGGCGTCGTCGCTCCCGTGCTGCTCTCGCTGCTGCTCACCAGCCTCGAGAACGGGCCGGGACTGGCCAACGACGTCCTGCTCTTCCTTTTCCTCACGGTGATCTCCGCCCTGCTCGGCGGGCTGCTGCCCGCCCTCGCCTCCGCCGCTGTGGGCTCGCTGCTGCTGAACTACTACTTCACCCCGCCGACCCACACGCTCGACATCGCCGAGCCCAGGAACCTCGTCGCCATCGTGATCTTCTTCGCGGTCGCCGTCGCGGTGGCCTCCGTGGTGGACCTGGCCGCCCGGCGCACGCACCAGGCTGCGCGGCTGCGGGCCGAGTCCGAGATCCTCTCGTTCCTCGCCGGCAGCGTCCTGCGCGGCGAGACGGCGCTGGACGCCCTGCTGGAGCGGGTACGCGAGACCTTCGCCATGGAGTCCGTAGCGCTGCTGGAGCGGGAGAGCGACGTCGACCCATGGACCCGCACGGCCGGCGTCGGACCCGCGCCGGCCGTCCGCCCCGACGACGCGGACGTGGACATGCCCGTCGGCGACCATATGGCGATGGCCCTCTCCGGCCGCGTGCTGCCCGCCGAGGACCGCCGTGTGCTGGCCGCCTTCGCCACCCAGGCCGCCGTCGTCGTGGACCGGCAGCGCCTCGTCGGCGAGGCGGAGCAGGCCCGTGAACTCGCCGAGGGCAACCGGATACGCACCGCCCTGCTCGCCGCCGTCAGCCACGATCTGCGCACCCCGCTGGCCGGCATCAAGGCCGCCGTCACCTCCCTCAGGTCCGACGACGTCGCCTGGTCCGCCGAGGACGAGGCCGAACTGCTGGCCGGCATCGAGGAGGGGGCCGACCGTCTCGACCACCTGGTCGGGAACCTGCTCGACATGTCGCGGCTGCAGACCGGGACCGTCACCCCCCTCATCCGCGAAACCGGCCTGGACGAGGTGATTCCGCTGGCGCTCGTCGGCGTACCGGTCGAGAGCGTCGAGCTGGACATCCCCGAGACACTTCCGATGGTGGCCGTGGACCGGGGGCTGCTCGAGCGGGCCGTCGCCAACATCGTCGAGAACGCCGTCAAGTACAGCCCCGCCGACACCCCCGTAAAGGTCGCTGCCAGCGCCCTCGGGGAGCGGGTCGAACTGCGCGTCACGGACCGCGGCACGGGCGTACCCGACGAGGCCAAGGAGCGGATCTTCGAACCGTTCCAGCGTTACGGCGACGCCCCGCGCGGCGCGGGTGTCGGTCTCGGACTCGCCGTCGCCCGCGGGTTCATGGAGTCGATGGGCGGCACGCTGACGGCGGAGGACACCCCCGGCGGCGGTATGACCATGGTCCTCACCCTCGCGGCCGTCCCCGGCCACGGGCGCACCGGAGCCGGCCTCCCCGCGGAGGTCACCTCATGACGGCCGGCCGGGAACGCACCAGCAGTGGAAGCAGCCCGCACGGGCAGAAAGGCGGGCAGCACATGACCCGGGTGCTCGTGGTCGACGACGAGCCGCAGATAGTACGCGCCCTCGTGATCAACCTGAAGGCGCGCAAGTACGAGGTGGACGCGGCCCCCGACGGCGCCTCCGCCCTCGAACTGGCCGCGGCCCGCCATCCCGACGTCGTCGTCCTCGACCTCGGACTGCCCGACATGGACGGCGTCGAGGTCATCAAGGGCCTGCGCGGCTGGACCCGCGTGCCGATCCTCGTCCTGTCCGCCCGCCACTCCTCCGACGAGAAGGTCCAGGCCCTCGACGCCGGAGCCGACGACTACGTCACCAAGCCCTTCGGCATGGACGAACTCCTCGCCCGGCTGCGCGCCGCCGTCCGCCGGGCCGAGCCCGTCGGCGGGGAGGACGACGTGACGACGGTCGAGGCCGAGGGCTTCACCGTCGACCTGGCGGCGAAGAAGGTGAACCGGGACGGCCGTGACGTACGCCTCACCCCGACCGAGTGGCACCTCCTGGAAGTGCTGGTGCGCAACACCGGGCGCCTCGTCAGCCAGAAGCAACTGCTCCAGGAGGTCTGGGGCCCCTCGTACGGCACAGAGACGAACTATCTGCGCGTCTACATGGCCCAGTTGCGCCGCAAACTGGAGGCCGATCCGTCGCACCCGAGACACTTCGTCACCGAACCAGGCATGGGATACCGCTTCGAACGTTGATGTGGGCCTGGTGGCGGCCGGTAGGCTTTCTCCATGAGTGCTGTACCCCGTTCCGCGAAGGCGGCGTCGGAGAAAGCGGCGAAGGACCGGACGGCGGCCAAACCGGCCGGCCGCTTCCGTCGCATGCTCGACCGGCTCTCCAGCTCGCAGCAGGACCTCGAGTCCGAGGAGCTCCAGGAGGACGCACAGGCATCGGGGTGTATCCGCATCGCCGAATGCAACGACCGCCAGGTCGTCAGAGTGACTGGTACCTTGCGCACGGTCACCCTGCGTCCGCGGGCCGGTGTGCCCGCACTGGAGGCGGAGCTCTTCGACGGCACGGCCCCGCTGGACGTCGTCTGGCTCGGCCGCCGCTCCATCGTGGGCATAGAGCCGGGCCGCAGACTGATCGCATCGGGCCGGATCTCGATGAGCCACGGTCGACGGGTGCTGTTCAATCCCAAATACGAACTCCGACCACTCGGACAGGAGTAGCCGGTGGCGTCTGTCGACAAGCCGACCCCCACGACGAACGATCAGCAGGACACCGACACGGACACGAAAACCGTGACGGAGGCCGCGCTGTTCGAAGCCTTCGGCGGCGTGCGCGGCATGGTGGAAACGGTCCTGCCGGGACTGCTCTTCGTCACGATCTACACGATCAACAAGGACCTGCACGTCTCCGCCATCGCGGCGCTCGCCACCGCGCTGGTGCTAGTGGCCGTCCGACTCGTCCGCAGGGACACGGTCAAGCACGCGTTCAGCGGCGTCTTCGGCGTGGCCTTCGGTGTCGTGTTCGCGATGATGACCGGCAACGCGAAGGACTTCTATCTGCCGGGCATGCTGTACACGCTCGGCCTGGCGCTGGCGTACATCGTCACGACGCTCGCGGGCGTCCCCCTGATCGGCCTGATGCTCGGCCCGGTCTTCAAGGAGAATCTCTCCTGGCGCACCCGCAACCCGGGCCGCAAGAAGGCCTACGCCAAGGCCAGCTGGGCCTGGGGCCTGATCCTGCTCGCCAAATGCGCGATCCTGTTCCCCCTGTACTGGTGGGCGGACACGACGCAGCTCGGCTGGGTCCTGGTGACCCTGAAGATCCCGCCGTTCCTGCTGGCGGTCTATCTGACGTGGGTCTTCCTCGCGAAGGCTCCGCCGCCGATCGACGTCTTCGCCGAGATGGAGGCGGAGGAACGGGCCGAAGAGGCCCGCAAAGCGGCGGCTGCGCAGCAGCGCGAGGGGTAACGCTGGGTGACGGGCGTGGCCGGGTGGTTCGGCGTGCCGTCCGGCTCGTCTTCGAACGCGGCCCATTGCCCACCTGGCGTCCGGGTGCGTATCCGGGACTGCTGGGGAAGCCCGTACCGGCCGTGTGGTTCTGGGGCCGGCTGGAGGGGGCGGGGTCGAGCCCCCGGCCCCCGCACCCACCCCGGGGCAGGGGGCCGCCCACCCCCGGGGGCGGGTTACGCCTCCGACGGAGGGAGCTCGCGGCGGACCGAGAGGAGGTCCTCCAGCTGTTCCTCCCGCGCCTGCGCCGCCACGAACAGCAGCTCGTCGCCCGCCTCGAGAGTCTCCTCAGGGCTCGGTGTGAGGACCCGCGAGCCACGGATGATCGTGACCAGCGAGGTGTCCTGCGGCCACGCCACCGCGCCCACCTGCGTACCCGCCAGCGCCGACTCCGGCGGCAGCGTCAGTTCGACGAGGTTCGCGTCACCGTGGCTGAAGCGCAGCAGCCGCACCAGGTCGCCGACGCTCACCGCCTCCTCAACCAGCGCCGACATCAGGCGCGGTGTGGAGACGGCGACGTCCACACCCCACGACTCGTTGAAGAGCCACTCGTTCTTCGGGTTGTTGACCCGCGCGACGACCCTCGGGACCCCGTACTCCGTCTTGGCGAGCAGCGAGACCACCAGGTTGACCTTGTCGTCACCGGTCGCGGCGATCACCACGTTGCAGCGCTGCAGCGCCGCCTCGTCCAGGGACGTGATCTCGCAGGCGTCGGCCAGCAGCCATTCGGCCTGCGGCACGCGTTCGACCGAGATGGCGGTCGGTGCCTTGTCGACGAGAAGTACCTCGTGCCCGTTCTCCAGCAGCTCGCCCGCGATGGAACGGCCCACCGCACCGGCGCCCGCAATAGCGACCCGCATCAGTGACCGCCCTCCTCGGGGCCTTCGGTGAAGGCCTCCTCGACCTTCGCGATCTCGTCCGTACGCATCATCACGTGCACGAGATCACCCTCTTGCAGCACCGTCTGGGAAGTCGGCAGGATCGCCTCGCCCAGCCGGGTGAGGAAGGCGACCCGCACGCCCGTCTCGTCCTGCAGCTTGCTGACCTTGTGGCCGATCCACGCGGGCGACGTGTACACCTCAGCCAGCTGGACCGCGCCGCTCGGATCGCTCCACAGCGGCTCCGCGCCGGACGGCAGCAGCCGCCGCAGCATCTGGTCGGCGGTCCAGCGCACGGTGGCGACCGTCGGGATGCCCAGGCGCTGGTAGACCTCG
The DNA here is from genome assembly GCF_040613325.1 of Streptomyces sp. NPDC006283. Lineage (NCBI taxonomy): Bacteria > Bacillati > Actinomycetota > Actinomycetes > Kitasatosporales > Streptomycetaceae > Streptomyces > Streptomyces sp. NPDC006283. The sequence goes on from NZ_JBEXRZ010000003.1 coordinate 13,553, forward strand.
GCACGCCGGGGGTCGTAGATACGCGCCGCGACGTTCTCGATGCCGAACATCTCGCGCGCCACCCGCGCCGCGATGATGTTGGAGTTGTCGCCGCTGCTGACGGCGGCGAACGCGCCGGCATCCTCGATGCCCGCCTCGCGCAGGGTGTCCTGGTCGAAGCCGACGCCGGTGACGCGACGGCCGCCGAACCCGGATCCCAGCCGGCGGAAGGCGGTGGGGTCCCGGTCGACGACGGCGACCGTGTGCCCCTGCTGCTCCAGGGTCTGCGCGAGAGCGGCTCCCACTCGCCCGCAACCCATGATGACGATGTGCACGACCGTCCTTCCGGCTCTGTCAATGGCGGTACAAGTCAATAAGGCAATACAGGGTCTCAGACTCCGCCCTGTGCGGATACGTGCGGGGCGTCCAGCGGATCCGTGCGGTCCGTCAAGAGGGCACGGTGGAGCAGAAGCGTTAAGATCTCGCAGGTTGTGGGCCGCTGGTTGGGCTTGGCTCATATTGAACGCTTACGATCCTCAGCGTGTCCAAACTGACCGACGTCCCCAAACGGATCCTGATCGGCCGGGCGCTGCGCAGTGAAAAGCTGGGGGAGACGCTCCTTCCCAAACGCATCGCTCTTCCCGTCTTCGCTTCCGACCCCCTGTCCTCCGTGGCATACGCGCCGGGCGAAGTCCTGCTGGTCCTGTCCATCGCGGGTGTGTCGGCGTACCACTTCAGCCCCTGGATCGCCGCCGCTGTCGTGGTGCTGATGTTCACGGTCGTCGCCTCGTACCGGCAGAACGTGCACGCGTACCCGAGCGGCGGCGGTGACTACGAGGTCGCGAACACGAATCTCGGCCCGAAGGCCGGCCTCACCGTCGCCAGCGCCCTCCTCGTCGACTACGTGCTCACCGTCGCCGTGTCGATCTCCTCCGGAGTGGAGAACCTCGGCTCCGCGATCCCGTTCGTCGTCGAGCACAAGGTGTTCTGTGCGATCGGGATAATCGTGCTGCTGACTCTGATGAACCTGCGGGGTGTGAAGGAGTCGGGGAAGCTCTTCGCCATCCCCACGTACATCTTCGTCGCCGGCGTCTTCATCATGATCCTCTGGGGTGCGTTCAAGGGCATCGTCCTCGACGAGTCCATGCGCGCTCCGACCGCCGACTACGAGATCAAGCCGGAGCACGAGGGACTCGCCGGTTTCGCGCTCCTCTTCCTGCTGCTGCGCGCGTTCTCCTCCGGCTGTGCCGCACTGACCGGCGTCGAGGCCATCAGCAACGGCGTTCCCGCTTTCCGCAAGCCCAAGAGCCGGAACGCGGCGACGACGCTGCTGCTCATGGGTGCCCTTGCCGTCACCATGTTCTGCGGCATCATCGGCCTCGCCATGGCCACCGGCGTGAAGATGGCGGAGTTCCCCGCGAAGGATCTCATCGCAGGCGGCGTCCCCGTAGGCCCCGACTACGTGCAGAACCCGGTGATCTCGCAGGTCGCGGCGGCCGTCTTCGGGCAGGGCACGTTCTTCTTCGTCCTGCTGGCCGCGGCCACCGCCCTGGTGCTCTTCCTCGCCGCGAACACCGCGTACAACGGCTTCCCGCTGCTCGGCTCGATCCTCGCGCAGGACCGCTATCTGCCGCGCCAGCTGCACACCCGCGGTGACCGGCTCGCCTTCTCCAACGGCATTGTGCTGCTCGCGGGCGCCGCGATCCTGCTGGTCTGGCTCTACGAAGCCGACTCGACCAAGCTGATCCAGCTCTACATCGTGGGCGTCTTCGTCTCCTTCACCCTCAGCCAGACGGGCATGGTCCGGCACTGGAACCGCCACCTGAAGACGGAGCGCGACAAGGCCAAGCGCCGTCACATGATCCGCTCCCGCGCGATCAACACCTTCGGCGCCTTCTTCACCGGCCTGGTGCTCGTCGTGGTCCTCGCCACGAAGTTCACGCACGGTGCGTGGGTCGCCCTGCTCGGCATGGTGATCTTCTACGGGACGATGACCGCGATCCGTAAGCACTACGACCGGGTCGCCGAGGAGATCGCCGCACCGGACGAGCCCGGCGACGACAGCGTCCGCCCCTCCCGCGTCCACGCGATCGTTCTCGTCTCCAAGGTCCACCGGCCGACGCTGCGCGCCGTCGCCTACGCCAAGGCGATGCGCTTCGACACACTCGAGGCGATCAGCATCAGCGTCGACCCCCCGGAGACGAAGGCGCTGCAGAAGGAATGGGAGCGCCACGGCATCAACGTGCCGCTGAAGATCCTCGATTCGCCCTACCGGGAGATCACCCGGCCCGTCATCGAATACGTGAAGGGACTGCGGACCGAGAGCCCGCGGGACGTGGTCAGCGTCGTCATCCCCGAGTACGTGGTGGGCCACTGGTACGAGCACCTGCTGCACAACCAGAGCGCGCTGCGGCTGAAGGGCCGGCTGCTGTTCACCCCGGGTGTGATGGTCACGTCGGTGCCCTACCAGCTGGTGTCCTCCGAGGCCGCGAAGAAGCGGGCCAGGAAGCGCCAGGACTGGAACGCCCCCGGCTCGGTGCGCCGCGGCCCCGTGGACCAGCGGCCGAAGGAGCCCAGCGGCAAGGCCTGAAGCACCTCCCCGCCGACGTAGACTGGTGGGTCTTGTCCTTCGGGCCCCCCTTCTTGATCTCTGGAGTCACCCCACCATGCAGAACGCACCTGAGTCCTCGCTGGTCGGGCAGGAGTACGAGGTCGAGGTCGGCCCGGTCGCGCACGGCGGCCACTGCGTCGCCCGCACGGAAGACGGCCGCGTGCTGTTCGTCCGGCACACGCTGCCCGGCGAGAAGATCGTGGCCAGGGTCACCGAGGGCGAGGAGGACTCCCGCTTCCTGCGTGCCGACGCCGTGCGCGTCATCGAGGCGTCCAAGGACCGCGTCGAGGCGCCCTGCCCGTACGCCGGCCCCGGCAAGTGCGGCGGCTGCGACTGGCAGCACGCCAAGCCGGGGGCGCAGCGCCGCTTCAAGGGCGAGGTCATCGCCGAGCAGCTGCAGCGGCTCGCCGGCCTGACCCCGGAGGAGGCCGGCTGGGACGGCACCGTCATGCCGGCGCCGGGGGACAAGCTCCCGGCGGGCGAGGTGCCCGGCTGGCGCACGCGCGTCCAGTACGCGATCGACGCCGAGGGCCGGGTGGGTCTGCGCAAGCACCGTTCGCACGACGTCCAGCCGATCGACCACTGCATGATCGCCGCTCCGGGCGTCAGCGAGTTGGGCATCGAGAAGCAGGACTGGCCGCAGATGGAGACGGTCGAGGCGATCGCGGCGACCGGATCGAGCGACCGTCAGGTCGTGCTCACCCCCCGCCCCGGCGGCCGCCTTCCCCTCGTCGAACTGGACAAGCCCGTCTCGGTCCTCCGGGTCGAGGAGCGCGACGGCTCGGTGCACCGCGTCCACGGCCGCGCCTTCGTCCGCGAGCGCGCCGACGAGCGTACGTACCGCGTGGGCATGGGCGGCTTCTGGCAGGTCCACCCGCAGGCCGCCGACATGCTGGTCAAGGCCGTGATGCAGGGCCTCCTGCCGCGCAAGGGCGACATGGCGCTCGACCTCTACTGCGGCGTCGGCCTCTTCGCGGGCGCGATCGCCGACCGGGTCGGCGAGCAGGGCGCGGTGCTCGGCATCGAGTCCGGCAAGCGCGCGGTGGAGGACGCCCGGCACAACCTCCAGCACTTCGACCGTGTGCGCATCGAGCAGGGCAAGGTCGAGTCCGTCCTGCCGCGCACCCGGATCTCCGAGGTCGACCTGATCGTCCTCGACCCGCCCCGCGCGGGCGCGGGCAAGCAGACGGTCCGTCACCTCGCCGGCCTGGGCGCACGGAGGATCGCCTACGTCGCGTGCGACCCGGCGGCGCTGGCCCGGGACATCGCGTACTTCGCCGAGGGTGGCTACAAGGTGCGGACGCTGCGGGCGTTCGACCTGTTTCCGATGACCCACCATGTCGAGTGCGTCGCGATCCTTGAGCCCGCCGAAAAGGGCCGCTGACCTGCTGCTTATCCGAGTGTGCGTTATCGGCGTTACGTGCGTTAGGTGCGGTATCTTGACGCATATCTGACGCACGTGACGCACGGGCGCACAATTTCTGATGGGTCGTCATGCGTGACGGCCGGAACCCTCGGCTGTGTGGCGGTGGGCATCTTGAAGTGGCTGGGGCGCTGGCTGCCGAGTCGCTGGCTGTCCCCGACTCATCCGCTTCTCGATAGTGACGTTCCGTGACCCTTTAGGGAGCGTTGAACGACCTGCCGCCCGCCTGGGTCCGCATGCCTATGACGTCCGAAGGTGTGTCGACGCCGGGTTGGTGCGATGCTGCCGGGGTGCGTGACGGCAGCAAGCCCAACGGCGTGTCATGTTGGTGTCATTGCGTTCTTTCGTGCGATCGCGCTGTGTTCCACGTTCCTTCGCCGAGCCGTGCAGTTGTCGCCGTATGCGTAGGGCGTTCGAGAGGAGGCACTGCCGGTGCATTCGTGGCTCTCCGAGCGCCGCCGGTCCGCGGTGAGCACGGTCGTCGGGGTCTGTGTCGCCGTGCGTCTTGGCCTGCTGGGGTTCTCGCGCCGGGTCGGTGTCCGCCTCGAGTTCAGACCTGGGCGTGGTGGCACTGTTCGCCTACCTGCTGTGCTATCTGGTGGTCACGCTAAGAGCCTTCTCGAACGCGCCGCCAGAACGGATCCGCGGCTGGGCCCGGCGGGAGGCGCGGGGCACCGTGCTGCAGCGCTACCTTCTGGGGACTGCACCGGGACCCGGGGTGTCGGTCCTCATCGCGTCGGCGGCGCTCGTGGTGTCGGCCGTCTGGCGTACCGGGCATCTGGGTTCCGCCCTTCCGGCGGCCGCGCGGGTGCTGATGGCGCTCGGTCTCGTCGTCGTCGCCTGAATCTGCGTCTTGGTCGCCTTCGCGGTCGCGTTCCATGCCGACAACCTCGTGGAGGACGAGGCGGCGCTCGACTTCCCGGGTGGGGAGACGGCGGCTTGGGCTGACTTCGTGTACTTCGCCCTGTCGGTCATGACGACGTTCGGGACGACGGACGTCACGGTGCTGTCGAGGGAGATGCGCCGGACGGTGGCGGCCAACGCGACGATCGCGTTCGTCTTCAACACGGTGATCGTGGCCGGCATGGTCGCGGCACTGGACAGCGGGCGGGGCGCCTGACGGGTGCCGGCGGTCCTCGGGTGACGGTGGGGCGGTGACCGGTTCGTCCGCGGGTGCGGAGCGAACCCGCCACCGCCCCCGCCGCTCAGGGGGTGAGCACGAGGCGGATCGGGTCTCCGATCTTCTTCTCCAGCCGGGCGACGGCGTCCGCGGCTTCGGCCAGCGGGACGTGGGCGCTGACGGAGGGGCCGAGGTCGATCCGTCCGGCGGCGGCCAGTCCGACGAGCTGTTCCACGTGCTCCGGCTCGGAGCCGTAGTGTCCGCGGACCTGGTTGACGTTGAAGCAGAAGCCGATGCTGTCGGCGATCGCGACCGGCTCCGGGGTGAGTCCGGCGAGGACGAGCGAACCGAAGGAACCGAGGACCGACGCGGCCTGGGCACGGGCGGCGCCCACGCCGGCGAAGTCGAACGCGACGTCGAGGCCGCGCCCGGCCGTCGCCTCCCGCACCGCTTCCGCGAAGTCCGGGGCGAGCGGGTCGAGGGCGACGTCCGCGCCGAAGAGAAGGGCCCGCTCGCGGGCCGAGGGCAGCGGGTCGATCGCGAGGATCGGGGCCGCGCCGACCATCCGGGCAAGCCGTACGGCGTGGGCGCCGAGGCCGCCCGCGCCCCAGATGCCGACCGACTGGGCGGGGCGGACCGCGCCGGTGCCCACGATCGCGGCGTACGGGGTGGAGACCGCGTCGGGGATGATCGCGGCCTCGTCGAAGGGCAGACCGTCCGGGATGGGCAGCAACGTGTGCTCGCGGGCGATCGCGTACTGCGCCCAGCCGCCGTCGTAGTCGAGGCCGCGGGTGATCGGCCGGTGGCACATCATCCGTCGCAGGCAGCCGGGGCAGTCACCGCATGCCTCGCCGGCCTGGAGGACCACGCGCTGTCCGGGCGTCCAGTCGCCCTTCACGTCCGGGCCGAAGGTGTGGACGACTCCGGCGACCTCGTGACCGAGGGTGACGGCGCCCGCCTTCGTGACAGCGTCGGTGGGGAAGAAGGGGCTCAGACTGCCGTCGATCAGATGGATGTCGGACAGGCAGACGCCGGCCGCCCGCACCTCCACGAGGACCTCACCCGGGCCTGGAACCGGGATCGGAACCTCTTCGACGGCGAAGGTGCGGGTGTCCAGGCGCAGCCGCCCGGCCAGCATGGTGTTCATGCGGAAACCTCGATGTGTTCGGTGGAGGAAGCGCGTGCATAGCGCAGGCGCTCGACATGGTCGACTGACCATGTCATTTAACCGTGTCTATTGACGAGGTCGTCTGTCAAGCCGTTCCTGCCGGACGTTCGCAGGGTCTTCCGGGTTCCGCAGCATGACTGTGTCATTCAATACAGTCGCACGACATGTTCGCTCGACAAAGTCGTATGTATGTTGGTTGGTGACTGCTGGAGTGCAACGAAAGGCACGCTCATGACTCAGGTGTCCGTAGGCGCGGCGCGGGCGATCCCCGAGCGCCCCCCGCTGCCCCTCGTAGGCCACGCGTTCAACGTTCCGGCGGGCGCGGACTTCCTGGCCTACCTGCTGAAGGAGTTCAGGGAGTTCGGGCCCGTGTACCGGCTGCGGCTCTTCGGGAGGGACACCGTCATGGTCGGCGGTCTGGACCTCGTGACCGAACTGTCGGACGAGAGCCGGTTCCGCAAGCACGTTCACACCGACCTGGTCGAGGTCCGGGCTCTGGCCGGGGACGGTCTGTTCACCGCCTACAACCACGAGCCGAACTGGCGCAAGGCCCACGACATCCTGATGCCCGCGTTCTCGCTCGGCTCGATGCGCAGCTACCACGCCCCCATGCTCCAGGTCGCCCGGTCGCTGATCGGCAAGTGGGACCGGCTGGCCGGAGTGCAGTCGGTGGACGTGCCCGACGAGATGACCCGGCTGACCTTCGACACGATCGGCCTGTGCGGCTTCGGCTACGACTTCGAGTCCTTCCGCCGCGACGACCTGCACCCGTTCGTCGAGGCCATGTCCCGGGCCCTGGTCTTCGCTCAGGAGAAGGGCGAGTCCATCCCGGGCTCCGAACTGTTCAAGAGGAAGAAGGTCGAGCAGTTCCGCGCGGACATCGACCTGATGACGGACCTCGTCGACGACGTGATCAGGGAGCGCCGTGCCTCCGGCGACACCAGCACGGACGATCTGATGGGGCTGATGCTGCACACGAAGGACCCCGCCACCGGTGAGCTCCTGGACGACGTCAACATCCGGCACCAGGTGATCACCTTCCTGATCGCCGGCCACGAGACCACCAGCAGTGCGCTCTCCTTCGCCCTGTACTACCTGACCAAGCATCCGGAGGTGCTCGCCCGGGCCCAGGCCGAGGTGGACGCCCTGTGGGGCGACACCGAATCCCCGGACCCCCAGTACGGCGACATCGGCAAGCTCACCTACATCCGCCAGGTGCTCAACGAGAGCCTGCGGCTGTGGCCGACGGCGCCCGCGTACGCCGTCGAGCCGATCGAGGACACCGTCATCGGCGGCAAGTACCCCGTACGCAAGGGTGAATCGCTCATGGTGATCGCCTCAGCTCTGCACCGCGACGCGACCTGGGGGGAGAACGTCGAGCTGTTCGATCCCGAGCGCTTCACGCCCGAGCGGGAGGCGGCCCGTTCGGTGCACGCCTTCAAGCCGTTCGGCAGCGGCGAACGGGCCTGCATCGGGCGCCAGTTCGCGCTGCACGAGGCCACCCTGCTGCTCGGCCTGCTGGTGCACCGCTACCGCCTGATCGACCACACCGACTACCAGATGAAGATCAAGTCGACGCTGACGATCAAGCCCGATGGCTTCAGCCTGAGGCTCGCCCGCCGCACCAGCGACGAACGGCGCCTGCCCGCCGCCGCGGCGGCGGACCCCGCCGCGGGCCGGACCGCGGCCGTGACGCGCCGGGCGAGCGGCACCGCGCTGACGCTGCTCCACGGTTCCAACCTCGGCACCTGCGCCGGCATCGCCCGCGACCTCGGCACGGACGGCGAGGAGCACGGCTTCGCCCCGACCGTCGCCTCCCTCGACCAGTACACAGAGAGGCTGGCCGACTCCAACGGCCCCGTCGTCATCGTCGCCGCCTCCTACAACGGTCGCCCGACCGACGACGCCGCCGGGTTCGTCGCCTCCCTGGAGAACCTCGCCCCCGGCTCGCTCACCGGGCTGCGGTACGCCGTCCTCGGTGTCGGCGACCGCAACTGGGCAGCCACCTACCAGCGGATCCCCACCCTGATCGACGAGCGTCTGACCGCCGCCGGCGCCGTCCCGCTCCTGGAGCGCGGCAGCGCCGACGCCTCCGGCGACTTCGGCGGAGTGGTCGACCAGTGGACGGAAGACCTGTGGAAGGCGCTCCTGGAGGAGTACGGCGAGGCGACCGCCGGTGAAGCGGTCGGCCCCGCGCCTGAGGCGGAAGGGGAAGGACTGTACGAGCTGGAGGACACCTCGGAGTCGGTCCTCGGCGGTCTCGCCGAACGGCACGGCGTCCAGCCGATGGAGGTCCTCGAAGCGTACGAACTCGTCGACACCGACCACGAACTGGGCCGCTCCAAGCGGTTCCTGCGGCTCCGGCTGCCCGAGGGCGTCACCTATCGCACCGCCGACCACCTGGCCGTCCTGCCCAGCAACCCCGAGGCCCTCGTCCAGCGCGTCGCCGACCGCTTCGCCCTCGACCTGGACCGCACCGTCCGACTGCGCGCCCGCCGCCGCAGCCGGGGCGCCCTGCCCGTCGACCGGCCGCTGACCCTGCGCCGCCTGCTCACCGACTTCGTCGAGCTCCAGAACGCGGCCACCCAGGAGCAGGTCGCCGTGCTCGCCGAGTACACCGCCTGCCCGCCCGAGAAGCAGCCGCTCACCGCCCTCGCCACCGCCGATCCCGAGACCTTCCGGGAGCAGGTGACCGTCGCCGGGCTCGGCGTCCTGGACCTCCTGGAGCGCTACCGCGCGTGCGAGCTGCCCTTCGAGAGCTTCCTGGAGCTCCTGCCTGTGCTGCGTCCCCGGCACTACTCGATCTCGTCGTCCGCCGCGGCCCGGCCCGGCGAGGCCGATCTGATGGTGTCGCTGCTCGCCGCGCCCCACCGGTCGGGCGAGGGCACCTTCCGGGGCATCGCCTCGCACTTCCTGCAGACCGTGGACGCGGGCGACGTGATCCAGGCCCGGGTCCTGCCGTGCAGCGAGTCCTTCCGTCTCCCCGAGGACACCTCCGTGCCGGTGATCCTGGTCAGCGCGGGCACCGGCCTCGCGCCGTTCCGCGGCGCCGTCCTGGACCGCCACCACGCGGGCTCGACCGGCACCTTGCTCTGCTACTTCGGCTGCGACCACCCCGACGTGGACTTCCTGCACCGGGAGGAGTTCGAGGCGGCCGAGGCCGCCGGCGCCGTCAGCATGCGTCCCACCTTCATGCACGCGCCCGAGAACGGCGCCCGTTTCGTCCAGGAGCGCATCGCCCGCGAGAGCGAGGAGGTGTGGTCGGTCCTGGAGGCCGGTGGGCGCGTCTACATCTGCGGCGACGGCCGTCGCATGGCCCCCGCCGTGCGGGAAGCGTTCATGGCGATCTACCGCGAGCGGACCGGCGCGAGCGACGAGCGGGCCGTGGCGTGGCTGGCGGAGCTCGTCGCGTCCGGACGCTACGTCGAGGACGTCTGGGCCGGCTGATTCTCGCAAGGAGGAAGAAACGGTTGTGGGCGCACCTGGAAAGGTGCGCCCACAACCGTTCTCGCGTCGTGTCAGGCCGTCGGTACGTCCGGAAATTCGAGGTCCCCCCTGGCCAGCGCCACGGTTGCGGCCACGAGCGCCCTGAGCCCCGTCCGCTCGGTGGCGTCGTCCGGCAGGGTCTGGAGGACCTGCATGGTGAGTCCGTCGAAGCCGGAGAGGAAGAACCGGGCCACCGTCTCGGGGGACTCGGCCAGTTCCTGCCCTGCCCTCTCGGCCGTCTCCGTGATCACCTGGGCGGTCACCTCTACGACCCGCCGGTAGTGGCTCTGCCGGGCCTCGTTGAGACCGGGCACGCGCAGGGCGAACAGGGTCAGCTCGCTGAGCAGCTGGTGGTGCGACGTCGGCTCGCGCACGGTGCCCCACAGGGCACCCGCCAGGGCGCTGAAGGTCTCCTCGAAGCCCGCGTTCTCCGGCGCCGCCCGCTGCACCTGCGCGACCAGCTCGTCGGTGATCTGGTCCATGACAGCTCGGTACAGGTCCTCCTTCGTGCCGAAGGTGTAATGGACGGTGGCCTGCGCGACGCCGAGCTCCGCGGCGATGGCGCGGGTGCTCCCCGCGGCGACGCCCTCTCGGGTCATGAGGTCGATGGCCGCTTTGATCAACTGGGGGCGGCGCTCCGCCGCGGAAACATGAGCCATGCGTTCACTATATCGACTTAGTCGATCGATCAAGTCGGCCCCCAGCAGGCGTTACGTCACCTCGGCGGTCGACGCGCTGTCCGCGGGAAGGGCCTGCTCGGCCCAGATGACCTTTCCCTCGCGACCGTGCCGCGTCCCCCAGCGCTCCGCGCACTGGGCGACGAGGAGCAGGCCGCGGCCGCCTTCGTCGTAGATCCGGGCACGGCGCAGATGCGGGGCGGTGCTGCTGGCATCGGAGACCTCGCAGGTGAGAGTCGACTGGAGGATCAGTCGCAGCTGGATGGGGCTCTTGCCGTAGCGGATCGCGTTCGTGACCAGTTCGCTGACGACCAGCTCCGTGGTGAAGGAAAGTTCCTCCACCCCCCAGGTCGTCAGGGCGTCGGAGGCGAAGCGTCGGGCCCCGGACACGGCCGCCGGATCGGGCGGGAGGTCCATCGTGGCCACGTGGTCCGGGTCGAGGGCACGGGTCCGGGCGACGAGCAGGGCGACGTCGTCGGCGGGGCGGCCGGGCAGCAGTGCGGCCAAGAGCCGGTCGCAGATCTCCTCCAGTGAGTCCGGCGCCGAGGTGAGGACGTCGTGCAGCGTGGCGAGTCCTTGGTCCACGTCACGCGTGCGGCCGGCGATCAGCCCGTCGGTGTGCAGGACCAGCAGGCTGTCCTCCGGCAGCTCGAACTCCGCCGTCTCGAAGGGGAGTCCACCCAGGCCGAGGGGCGGTCCGATCGGTACCTCGGGCGACTCGACCACCCTGGCGGCCCGGGCGGTCCCGCCCCGCGCCGGGGAGGTCACCACGGTCGGCGGGACATGTCCGGCACTGGCCAGGGAGCACCGGCGGGAGACGGGGTCGTAGATCGCGTACAGGCAGGTGGCGCTGGTCTCGCCCGCGTTCAGCGACTCCTCGCGCTGCATACGGATGACCACGTCGTCCAGATGCGTGAGGAGTTCATCGGGCATGAGATCGATGTCGGCGAAGGCGCGGACGGCCGTGCGGAGCCGGCCCATGGTGGCGGCGGCGTGCAGGCCGTGACCGACCACGTCGCCGACGACCAGCGCGACGCGGGCCCCGGACAAGGGAATGACGTCGTACCAGTCGCCGCCCACGCCGGCGCGGGACCCGGCGGGCAGGTAACGCGAGGCCGTTTCGACGGCCGAGTGTTTCACCGTGTTCCGCGGCAACAGGGTTCGCTGGAGGGTGAGCGCGGTTGAACGCTCATGGGTGTACCGGCGTGCGTTGTCGATGGACACCGCCGCCCTGGAGACGATCTCCTGAGCCAGCAGGAGATCGTCGTCGTCGAAGGGGGCCGAGGTGCGATGGCGTACGAACTGCACCAGGCCGAGGATCTCCCCGCGGGCGTGCAAAGGCACAAGGAGTACGGAGTGAAGACCGAGGTCGCGCAGTACCCGGCCGTGGGACTCCGACGGCGCCACCCACCTGGGCATCTCGGTCCCCGCGATGTGGTGCAGGACGGATCGTCCGGTGGTCAGTGCGCGAACCGGTTCAGAGTCGTCGGGGTAGTTGTGGGTCCCACCGACGTGGAGCGGGGACTCCGGACAGTCGTCGAGGACGGAGCGCTGGGCGACGCGGCGCTGCACCAGGGCCTCCGGCGGACCGGTGCCGGTCTCCTCGAGTGCGGAGTCGAAGAGGTCGACGGTGACGAAGTCGGCGAAGCCCTCGGTGCAGACCTCCGTCAGCTCCTCCGCGGTACGGGAGATGTCGAGCGTGCTCCCGATCCGCTTGCTCGCCCTGTCGGTGAGGGCGAGCCGACGCTGTAGCAGACGGTCGCGTTCCTCTTGGTAGGCGGCGACGACCTCTTCCGAGGAACGGTCTACGTAGTCGAAACCGATCGCGACCAGCCTCATCGTGGCCTGGTTGATCATGTGCCAGTCGGTGGTGAGGCGGGGCGCTTCGGCCTGCAAATGTTCGAGCAGGCTGAGATGGCCGAGCCGGTAGGCACGGAGGAGCCGGCTCACGGGGAGCCCCCGCCGGGCGTAGAGGCGGGCGATGTCCAAGGCGGCCGGAGGAGCTGGCGGCACGCTCGCGCCAGGGCGGGTCTCCAGGAGGTCCAGCAGGGCGGTGACGTGCTGGGCTGTCTCCTCCAGGGTCAGGGCCTCGATGTCCTCGTTCTCCCACAGCTCGGGGAACTCGCCGTTCAGACGCTGGAGCAGCAGGCCGGCCAGCTTCTGCACCTGTGGTCTGAGGTGCCGGGCCAGCCGACCGAGGAACGCATCGACCTCGGTTCCCATAGTGCGAATGTATGGGAAAGCCATGGTGTGCGCTCCTCGGACGGCTGTGGCGGCCTCTGATCGACCCGGACCTCAGAGACCGAGGTGATCGCCCAGGTCGGCGTAGTCGACCTGCCACAGGCCGGGGGAGCCCGTGGGGTACTGGGAGCGGAAGCCGAGCACGCGCTGGACGCGCGGCGAGAGCGTCTTGGCGAGGTCCCTGTCGACCAGGAAGGGGTACGCCTCCTCGCCGGTGAGGAAGCCCGCGTTGAACGTGAAGGCGAGGCCACGCCGGTACTCGTCGCCGGTCCGGTTCGCCCCGCCGCCGTGCGCGGTCTTGCCGCTGATGAGAAGGACGTCTCCGGCGTTCATGACGGCGGGGATCGTCTGCTCGGGGGTCCCGCGGTCCTCGAAGTCGCTCCAGTGGTTGCTTCCGGGGATGACGCGGGTGGCGCCGTTCTCCTCCGTGAAGTCGGTCAGGGCGACCAGGAAATTGATGGTGACCTCCGGGCCGCCGGGCCCCATGCCGATGAACGGGAACCAGTTCTCCAGGTCGCGGTGGAGCATCTGCGCCTTGTTGCCGGGGCCGATCTCGATCACCTGGGCGGTGGTCATCCAGTACGTGCCCGACTCCTGGAGGAAGACCAGGTCGCTGATCTCGTGGACCAGGGGGTGGTCGATGACCTCGCTGCGGAACGTGGCGCTGTGCGTCACCAGGTTCGTGAGGCGCTTGGTGTTGCTGCCGTGGAACGCGGCCACGATGTCGTCCTCGTGGGTGGACCCCGGGGCGAGCGCCCGCAGCGGCTGCTCGATCTCGGCGTTGAAGCGGACGATCTGCTCCTGCGTCAGGAAACCCTTGATGACGACGCCGCCGTCACGGGTCACGATCTCGAGGATCTCCTCCGTCGGCGTGTCGTTCGCCACGGACGTCAGTGCCTGGGCCTTCTTCTGTGTCGTCATGTGTGTCCTCTTCCTCGATCCGAAGCGCGGTTGTTCGACCGTGTGATCAGCCGCGGGCGTTCCGTCTTCCGGGGCCTCCCGCGCGTCGTCCGCGCGAGGGCACGGCGTTTCCGCGTTGTTCCTGTGGCGGTCGTCTCACTGTCGCCAGCCGGTACCGCAGGCGAGAACGACAGCGGGCACCTGCTTCGCCCGGGCCCGGTGCACGATGCACAGTCCGGCCGCGGGCACGGCGGAGCTATCCGCTCACGGGGTCCTTGCCGGAGCCGATGCGAGCTCCGGGGGCGCTACGGGCAGAAGCGGGTCCCGGCGCCGTGTGCCGGTGGTGTGTGGTCCGCTCCCAGGGACGCGCGCTGCCGAGCCATCCGAGGAGGAAGGCCGCCGGTACGGAGACCAGGCCGGGGGTGTGGAGCGGGAACAGGTTGAAGTCCTGCTCCGGCAGCAGCGCGTATTTCGTCCCGGACACGGCGGGGGAGGCGAGGGTCAGGAGGGTGCACAGGGACAGCCCTCCGTAGACGAGCCACAGCAGCCCGCGGTGAGTGAAGCCGCTCCAGAGGAAGGAGTAGACGACCGCGGGGAACACACAGGTGGCCGCGAGGCTCAGCGAGAAGGCGAGGAGGAACTCGATGGGATAGCGATGTACGGCGGTGGTGAGGAGAAGGCTCACGGCACAGAGCGCGACAATGGACAGCCGCAGGACTGCCGGCTCTCCGATCCCGATCCGGCTACGGCCCTTCCGCCCGAGCAGGTCGCGGGTCACGGAGACGGCGGCGGCGAAGGTCACGCTCGCCACGGCCGTGAGCACGGCGAGGAAGGCGACACAGGCCACGAGGGTGATGAGCACGACCCGGCCGGTGGAGTGGTGGGGGAGCACCTCCGACGCCAGGAGGATCGGGGCGCCCTGGCCCTTCGCGTCGACCGCTCCGATCCGTCCGCCGCCCACCACCGCGGCTGCGGCGAAGCCGGTCGTGATCAGGAGCAGGTAGAAGAGGCCGGTCAACCCGACGGCGACGCTCAGTGAGCGCCGGGCGGCGGGCACGTCCCGGCTGGCGCTGACGCGCAGGAGCAGGTGGGGCATCATCGCGGTTCCGAGGATGACGACGATGTGGTCACTGAGCGTGCCGAGCGGTCCGCCTCCGGCGGAGTGCTCCCACAGTCCGGGGCTGAGGTATCCGCCCGGTGACACGCTCTTGTCCATGGCCGCCGACAGCAGGGATCCGGGACTCCAGTCGAAGAGGCGGAGCGCCAGCAGGGTCACCGCGGCGAGCGTCACCAGGGCCACGGGCACTTTGGCGACCTGCACGAAACTGGTGCCGCGCAGATCGGCCACCCCTGCGAAACACGTGACCAGGAATCCCATCAGCACTGTGCACACCACCTGGGCCCGCTCGCTCGGCATGCCGATCAGAAGGGCGGTGGTGATGCCGCCGGCCCGTAGTTGCACCATGAGCAGGGGCACGGCGATGCACAGTGTCACCACGGCGCCGGCGATCCGTACTCCCGGCCCCTCGGCGCGCAGGGAGAACAGCTCGCCCAGGGTGTAGCGGCGGGTCGCGCGAATCCTGGAGGCGAGGAGCAGGAAGACGCCGAGTGCGAGGGCGCTGTCGACGGCGGTCGAGACTCCGTCGTAGCCGAAGAGAGCGATCGCTCCCGGCAGCGAGACCAGGATGATGACCGTGATCTGTTCTCCCGCCATCGCGACGCCGTTGAAGACGGGCGGGAGGGACCGGTCGGCGACGTAGAGGAGTTCCGGCTCGTCGTCCTGCGTGGCGAGCGTGAAAACCCACAGCAGGCAGAGGCCGATGAAGACGAGGAAGACGCTGATGACCGCGCCCCTCGCGGCGGTGCCGATGAGATCGGGCGAGCCGACGCTCAGGAGGTGCGTCGTCACCACGCGCCCCCGGCCGAACGGGAGGCGGCAGTCGTCGCCGAGGCCGGTTCGAAGGAGGACGCGGCCCGGTTCTCGTACCACCAGGTCCCGCCGACGAGGACGACCAGCTGGGTGAATGCCCACGTGATGGCGAGGGTGAGACGGCCGTATACGGAGATCTCTCCGAGGGGTGTGGAGCATGAGAGCAGGACACCGACGGCGAGCGCCAGCGCGTTGACAGTGACCAGCACCCGGGTGTCACGGGGGGAATGCTGGGAGGAATCGGAGGGCACGGGACCTCTCTCGGGAAGAACAAGGAAGACGGACTCGGCGCGAGGGGGCGCGGAACGGTCGCAGCCGTTGAGGACGGGTGAGGGAGCCGGGCAGCCGTGCTCCGTACCGGTCGGAAGCCATGCCGGTGACCGCCGGGGTTCGACGGTGGCGCGGCGTCCGCGGAGGAAGGCGCACCAGTTCTACGGCGAACGACGGCCTCGGCGTGACGTCAGAGCAAGACGACCCGGCCGTGGTGGGGCTGGTGAAGAGCCTCGCACCGCGGGCGTCGGACGTCAGTGGTGGCTGGTCGCCTTCAGGCCGGCGTAGTGCCCGGCCCGCTCCAGGAGCCGGGGGACACCCATTTCGAGCGACGGTCCGAAGACCGTGTCATGAGGACGCTCGCCCCGCTGCCAGCGGGTATGGATGGCCTCGCAGAAGATTGCCGCCTTCCAGAGGGCGAGGGCCTGGTACCAGGGGAGCGGGGTGAGATCGAGGTCTGTGTGGCGCTGGTAGCGCTCTGCCAGTTGGCGCTGGGTGAGGTAGCCGGGGGAACGGGTCACCTTGGTGAGTTCGAGCGGGGTGGCAGGGCTGCCGGCCTCGGACCAGGTGGCGGTGAGGTACCCCAGGTCCGCGAGCGGGTCGCCGAGCGTGGCCATCTCCCAGTCGAGGATCGCGAGGACCTCGGCCGGGGCCTGCGGGGCGAACATGAGGTTGCCCATGCGGTAGTCGCCGTGCACCACCGAGGCCGCCTGGCTCGTCGGCAGGTTCTGGGCGAGCCAGTCCGCGATGCGCTCCACCGCGGGCAGGCTGCGGGTGGTGTTGACCTCCCAGAGGCCGCGGAACCGCTCGACCTGCCGCCGGAGGTACCCCTCGGGCAGGCCCAGGGAGGCGAGTTCCCCTCCGGACACGTCAATGCCGTGCAGGGCGACGAGGGTGTCGACGACCGCCTCGCTGGTCAGCCGGCGCTGTTCGGCGGGGGAGAGGTGGGGCGGGATCGTGTTGGTGACGATCGTGCCGTCGAGCCGGGACATGAGGTAGAACGGCACGCCCAGAACGTCCTCGTCCTCGCAGACGGCGAGGATCTCCGGCACCGGCACCCCGTGCCCGTGGAGGATCTTCTGGATGCGTGCCTCGCGCACCATGTCGTGCGTCGACTTCGGCAGCGGCGGGCGCGGGCCGCGGCGCAGGACGACGGACTCGCCGCCGCGTTCGATCAGGTAGGTGACGTTGGAGTGGCCGTCGCCGATGCGTTGCCACGCGATCGGCCCGCTGCCGATGCCGTGTGCGTCGAGGAAGCCGGTGACCGCGTCGAGGACCAGGAGGGGAGGGCTGTCGAGATGACGGGCCCGCTCGCGGCTCGCGACGACTTCCACGCCGTCGGGGACGGTGTGCATCACGCGCCCCCGTCCCGGCCGACGACGGCGTCGCCCAGGTATCGCTCACCGGCCTGGACGGTGGCGCGCCGACCGGCCGAGGCACGGCGTGCGATGGCCCACCGGTGGGTCTCGTTCGAGCCGTCGTAGATGCGGAACGGGCGGACCTCGTTCAGGTACTGGGCCAGCGGGAGTCCGTCGGAGACGCCGTCGCCGCCGCAGATCTGGACGGCACGGTCGATCACCCGGTAGATCGCCTCCGAGCAGTGGACCTTCGCGACCGAGGACATCGCGGAGCCCGCCTTCGGGGCGCTGTGCAGCAGGGCCGCGGTCTTGGTGATGATCGCGTCGGAGGTCTCGATGTCGATCACGGACTCGGCGATCAGGTGCTGGGCCAGGCCGAGCGAGTCGATCGGACCGCCGAACAGCTCCCTCTTCCCGGCCCGGTCCAGCGCGATGTCGTGCGCCCGGCGTGCCAGTCCCAGCCACCGCATGCAGTGGGTGAGCCGCGCGGGGCCGAGCCGTACCTGTGCGTACCGGAAGCCGAGTCCGACCTCGCCGAGGACCGCGTCGTCGGGGACGAAGCAGTTCTCCAGGTACAGGTGCGGGTGGCCGCCGTCGATGGCGCGGTCGACGGTGTGGATCGCCTCGCCGATGCGGATCCCGGGGTTCATCAGGTCGACGAGGAACATGGTGGCCCCCTCGGGGGAGCCGTCGACGGCCGGGGTGCGCGCCATGACGATGCAGAACGCGGCACCGACGGCTCCGCTGGTGAACCGCTTGTGGCCGTCGATGATCCAGCCGCCGTCGGCGCGTACGGCGGTGGTCCGCAGCGCCGCCGGGTCGGATCCCGCTCCGGGATGGGGCTCGGTCATGCCGAAGCACGACCGGACGTCGCCGGCCGCCAGAGGCGCGAGGTAGTGCTTCTTCTGCTCCTCGGTGGCGATGAGGTTGAGCATGTGCATGTTGCCCTCGTCGGGGGCCATGCAGTTGAGCACGCTGGGGCCGATCGGCGAGTACCCGGCCTCCTGGAGGATCGGTGACCAGTGTTCGAGGGGCAGGCCCTGCCCGCCGTACTCCTTCGGCACGAGCGGCGCGAAGACGCCGGCCTCCTTCGCCGCGGTCTGCAGCCGGTCGCGCGTGGTCTGGTCGAGACGTCCGCCCGGTACGGGCTCCGCGTCGACGACGACCTCACGGATGAACCGGCGCGTGCGCTCACGCAGCTCCGCGAGCTCCGGCGGAAGGTCAGGGGTAGTCATGGCTGTCCTTTGTGGGAGGGGCGAGGTCGTTACGCGGTGCCGCCGGCGACCGTGAGGCCGCCGTCGACGGTGAGGACGTGGCCGGTGACCCAGGAGGAGTCCTCCGAGGCCAGAAAGGCCACAGCGGAGGCGACGTCCGACGGCTCGCCCAGGCGCCGAAGGGGATAACCCCCGGCGACCTCGGTCTCCTTGCCCTCGTACAGCGCTTCGGCGAACCGCGTCTTCACCACGGCGGGGGCCACGGCGTTGACGCGGATCTCCGGGCCGAGCTCCACGGCCAGGGTCCTGGTCAGGTGGGACACCGCCGCCTTGCTCACTCCGTAGAGGCCGATGCCGGGTGACGGGGTGTCGCCGGTGACGGAGGAGAGGTTCACGACGGTGCCGCGGCGCTCGGTGAAGCCGAGCTTCGGATGGGCCACGGCGTCCTGGACCCAGGCGAGGGTGGCGAGGACGTTGACCTCAAGCACCTTGCGGGCGACGTCGAGGTCCAGGCCGACGACGGGACCGTAGGCCGGGTTGATGCCCGCGTTGTTCACGAGGACGTCCAGTGCGCCGAACTCGCGCGCGACGGTGTCGAAGACCTCGCGGCGGTGCTCGGGGTCGTCCGCCCGGCCGGCGACGGTGATGACGCTGCCCGGGGGAAGCGCGGCGGCGGCCTCTTCGAGCGGTCCGGCCTTGCGTGCCGTGAGGCACACGCGCGCACCCTCCGCGACGAGCCGTTCCGCGACGGCGAGACCGATGCCCCGGCTCGCTCCGGTCACGACGGCGGTGCGGCCCGCGAAACGGCCCCGGTCGGTGTGGTTCTCTCTCATGGATCAGTCCTTCAAGGGGAATTCGGCCCCGGGCCGTCGGGGCCGCGGAGCTCGGCGCGCCGGATCTTGCCGCTCTGGGTCTTGGGCAGGTCGGCGAGGAAACGGATCGAGCGGGGGCACTTGTAGGCGGCCAGCCGGTCGCGGGAGAAGGCGATCAGTTCTTCCGCCGTTGCGTGCAGACCCGCCTTGAGCGAGACGTAGGCGACGACGGTCTCGCCGCGGTAGGCATCCGGCTGTCCGACGACGGCGGCCTCGAGGACCGAGGGGTGTTCATACAGAGCGTCCTCGACCTCGCGCGGCCAGACCTTGTACCCGGACACGTTGATCTGGTCCTTGAGCCGGTCCACCAGGTAGACCCAGCCCTCTTCGTCCATGACGGCGACGTCGCCGGTACGGAGCCGGCCCTCCGGCATGGTCTTGTGGGTCGCCTCTGGCTTGTCCCAGTAGCCGGGCACGACCTGCGGCCCACTCAGTTCGAGTTCGCCCTGCTCCCCGCTCGGCACCGGCTCACCGTGCGGGTCGACGACGCGCGCGGTGAGGTGCGGCAGGGGCTTGCCGATGGACAGCGTTCCGCTCGGCATGTGCACCGGCGCCCGTTCTCCCGGCGGCACGGCGATGACGGCGGACGTCGTCTCGGTCATTCCGTAGCCGTTGTGGAGGTAGACACCGAACCGTTCCTGGAACCGCTCGACGGTGGCCGGCGGGATCGGTGCGCCGCCCGAGTACAGGGCCTTCGCCGAAGCGAAGTGCTCCGGTCCGGCCTGCGGCAGCTCGTAGATCGCGTTGTACGCGGTGATGGAGCCGATCGTGTAGGTCACGCCGTGCTCGGCGAAGGCCTCCAGGGCGACCTCGGGGTGGAACCGGCCCGCCAGGACCAGCGTGGTGTCGGTGAGCAGGGAGATCGTCGCGTTGACCACCGCCCCGGTGATGTGGAACAGCGGGGCCATGGCGAACACGACGTCCCCGTCGCTCACACCCATCCACGACGCGCAGGTCGCCACCACGCTCAGGACGTTGCCGTGGGTGTTCATGGCACCCTTCGGCGGCCCCGTCGTCCCCGAGGTGTACGTCAGGAACGCGACGTCGTCGCGGGTCGGCTCCACGGGCGAGGGGCCGCGGCCCTCGAACCCGCGGATCAGGGCCACCAGGTCGCCGTCCGGGGCCGGGGCGTGGCGTTGTGTCGTCGCGAAGACCCTTGGATCGTTCCTCGACTGGTAGTCCCGTGCCGATGTGCTGATCAGCCATCGCATCGTGCTTCCCGCCAGCGTGCCGAGCGTCTCGTGGACGTCCTCGTCCGCGCAGACGACGCCGACCGCCCCGGAGTCCTCGATGATCCGGCGGAGTTCCCGGCCCCGGTACATCGGGTTGAGTCCCAGGGCCGTGGCCCCCAGCTTCCACAGGGCCAACAGCACCAGCGCGTACTGCGGGACGTTCTGCAGGTACACCCCGACGCGGTCGCCCCGGCCGGTCCCGCGGGCCTCGAACGCGGCGGCCAGGGCGTCCGACGCCGCGTCCACCTCCCGCGCCGACAGGGCACCGTCGAAGAAGCGGAGCGCGGTGCCCTCCGGGTTATTCGCGACGCGTGCCTTCCAGGCGGCCACGAGCGAGCCGGGTGTCGTGTCCGGCCCCGTACCGGACCCGTCGGGGGACGTGTCCCGCCGCCCGCCGTCATCCACTGTCATCTGCCGTCCTTCCCATCCGTGTCCACGCGCTCGGCGCGCCGGTCACGTGAGTTCGCGCTTGAGGATCTTTCCGGTGGAGGTCATCGGCAGCGTCTGCACGACCTCGACGATGCGCGGGTACTTGTAGGCGGCCATCTGCTCCTTGCCCCAGGCGACCAGCTCGTCGGGGCGGGCCTCGGTGCCACGCTCGAGGATGACGAACGCCTTGATCTCTTCGCCGTGACTCTCGTGCGGCACGCCGACGACCGCGGCCAGGCTGATCGCCGGGTGCGTCATCAGGACCTCCTCGATCTCGCGCGGGTACACGTTGAAGCCACCGCGGATGATCAGGTCCTTCGCCCGGTCGACGATGTAGTAGAAGCCGTCCTTGTCCCTGCGGGCCAGGTCGCCGGTGCGGAACCAGCCGTCCCTGACGGCTTCGGCGGTGGCCTCGGGACGGCCGTGGTAGCCCTTCATCACGTTGTGGCCCTTGACCGCGATCTCGCCGATGGCGCTGCCTGAGCCGTCGTCCTCGACCTCCGACCAGTCCGCGTTGACGAGCTTGACCTCGACGCCCCAGATCGGCACGCCGATCGCCCCGGGCCGGGGCTCCCGCGCCGGATCGCTGAAGGTCACCACCGGCGAGGTCTCGGAGAGGCCGTAGCCCTCCAGGACCTGGACGCCCAGTCGCTCCCTGACCTGCTTGATGAGTTCCGCGGGGAGCGCGGCGCCGCCGGAGACGCCGACGCGCAGGTTCCTCGCGATCCTCTCGACGTCGACGTCGTCGGTGAGCGCCTGCAACAGGCCCCACCACATGGTGGGGACGCCCGCGAAGACGGTGATGTCCTCCCGCTGCATCAGGGACACCGCCTGCCGGGCGTCGAACCGCGGCAGCAGCACCAGCGTGCTCGCCGTCGAGAAGCCGGCGTTCAACTGCACGGTCGCGCCGAAGGAGTGGAACAGTGGCAGCACGACCAGATGGGTGTCCAGCGCCGGCCGGTTCTCCAACAGCTGGTTGACCGCCAGGGCGTTGAGCACCAGGTTGGCGTGGCTGAGTTCGGCGCCCTTCGCCTGCCCTGTCGTACCGCTCGTGTAGAGCAGCACGGCCGGGTCGTCCCCCGACGTCCCGATGCTGTCGAACGTCGTCGCGGTGCCCCGCAGTGCGGCGCCCATGGTCTCGACGCCCTCGATCGGGCTCTCCGCCGCGGGATCGGCGGTGATGAGGAAGAAGTGCTCGCAGCCCGGGGTTTCGGTGAACCCGGCGTGTCCCTCCGCACCCATCGGCAGGCCCTCGCCGCCCTCGAAGCAGAAGTACGCCTCCGCCTCCGAGTCGGCGAGGTGGTAGGCGACCTCCCGGCCCTTGAGCAGGACGTTGAGGGGGACGACGACGGCACCGGCCTTTAGGATCCCGTAGTAGACGATCGGGAACCAGGGCACGTTCGGACAACTGAGCGCGACCTTGTCGCCGGGCCAGACGCCGCGGTCGACCAAGAGGTTGGCGACCTGATTGGCGGCGGCGTCGATCTGGGCGTAGGTGAGACGCGACGGGCCGAGGACGACCGCGTCCCGGTCCGGGTACGTGCGGGCGGAGTCCTCAAGCAGGACCGAGAGGTTCAGCATGGTGTCTTCCGGGAGGGTGGACCGGGCCAGGCCGCGGGGTAACGGAACACGCGGCATGGCCCGGAGCGGGTGGGGGTTACGCGTGGCTCGACGCGGACGTCACAACTGCCGCAGGAGCCGGTCGAGGGCCTCGGCCGTCGCCTCGATGTCGGCGGTGGTGTGGGCCGTGCTGAGGAAGACCTTTCCGGACGGCATGAACAGGAAGCCCTGACGCAGCATCCCTTCGAGGATCACCGCCCAGAGCCCGCTTGTTCCGTGGAGGCCCGTGGTGCCGCCGTCGGGGACGTACTGGAGGAGCGAGCCGACCCGGTTGAAGCTGCCGAAGCCGGGCGATGAACCGAGAACGGCGCCGACGAGGGCTTCGAACTCGGACGAGGTCCGCTCGAGTTGCTCGTAGACCGCGGGATCGGCCAGGACGCGCATCGTCGCCGCGACGGCCGCCAGTGCGATCGGGTTGGCGTTGAAGGTCCCGGCGTGAACGACGCCGGACGTCACCTGGTCGACCAGCTCTGCCCGGCCGACGACGGCGCTCTGGGTGAAGCCGCCGGCCATCGCCTTGCCGAAGACGGACAGGTCGGGAAGGACGCCGTACTTCTCGGCCGCCCCGCCACGGGCGATCCGGAACCCGGCGATCACCTCGTCGAAGACGAGGACGACGCCGTGCCGGTCGCAGAGACTTCGCAGCGTCGACAGGAACCGCGGTGTGGGTGCTTCGACGCCCGCGTTGCTCATCACCGGGTCGACGAGCACGGCCGCGATGTCGCGCTCGACGGCCTCGCTCAGCAAGCGCTCGGCCAGCCGCACGTCGTTGAAGCGCGCCACGACCAGGTCGTCGAGGACGCTGGCCGACTGTCCCGCCCCACCGGGGGTGGCGGGGCGATCGCAGCCGTCCTCGGACATCCCGGCGTACACGGTGTCGTGCCAACCGTGGTAGCTCTTCGCGAACTTGAGGACGCGGCGCCGCCCGGTGGCGGCGCGCGCGAGGCGCAGCGCCACCTGCACCGCCTCGGTCCCCGTGTTGCTCCACAGCAGTCGCTCGCCGTGCGGCACCGCTTCGAGGACCGCTTCCGCCGCGAGGTACTCCAGCGGATGGCCGGTGCCGACGACCTGCATCTTCTTCGCGACCTCGGACACCGCTGACAGCACGCGCGGGTCACCGTGACCGAGGACGAGCGGCCCCCAGGCCATCACGTAGTCGACGTACCGGTCGCCGTCCAGGTCCCAGACGTGTGCGCCCCGCGCCTCGCGCACGAAGAGCGGATGGGGTGGCATCGCGGCGCGCAGGCCCGACCCCACACCCCCGCCGACGCTGCGGCGGGCTCGCTCGAAGGCCGAGCGTGATGATTCCAGGGCCATGAGATCGCCCCTGCCTTTCAGTACGTGATCACCGAGCGGATGCCGATGCCGCGCTTCATCTGGTCGAACGCCTCGTTGACGTCCTCCAGACCGATCACGCTCGTCACCAGGGAGTCGAGATCGATGCGGTCGTTCACGTAGTGGTCGATCAGCAGCGGGAAGTCGGAAGCCGGCTTGCTGGAGCCGTAGTTCGAGCCGATGAGCGAGAGCTCCTGATCGGACATGACGAAGGGGTCGATGGAGACCTTCAGGCCGTCCGCCACCTGCCCGGCGACCACCGCCGTGCCACCGCGGGCCAGGACCTCGTAGGCCGACTCGATGGTGCGGGGCAGCCCGATGGCCTCGATGGCGATCTCCACACCGCGTCCGTCGGTGAGCTGTCGCACCCGGTCCGCGAAGTCCTCGCGGGCGTTGTTGATCAGGTCGGTCGCGCCGAAGACGCGCGCCTGCTCCAGCTTCTCGTCGGAGATGTCCGCGGCGATGATCTTCCGCGCGCCGGCGAGCCGGGCACCCTGGATCGCGTTCAGGCCGACGCCGCCGCAGCCGAGGACCAGCACGGTGTCGCTCGGACGCACGCCGGCCGTGTTGACGGCCGCGCCCACACCGGTCGTGACGGCGCATCCGACCAGGGCCGACTGCGGGAACGGGGCGTCGTCCCGGATGGCGATCGCGCCCGATTCGGGCACGAGGGTGTACTGGCCGAACGTTCCCAGGCCCGCGAAGCTGAGTATGTCGCCCCCGCCGGCGGACGTGATCCGGGGCCGACCGTCGAACGAAAGGTGGTTCGCCGAGTGCTGGCTGACCATGTCGCAGAGGACGGGCCTGCCGCTGATGCAGTAGCGGCAGCGGCGACAGGAAGGCGTCCAGGACAGCACGACGTGGTCGCCCTTCTTCAGCGTCGTGACGCCCTCGCCGACGCTCTCGACGATCCCGGCTCCCTCATGGCCGAGGATCATCGGCGTAGGAACCTCCCATTCGCCCAGGAGGACGTGGAGGTCGCTGTGGCACACCCCGCTTGCCCGGAGCCGCACGAGCACCTCGCCGGGCGGAGGCGTCGAGGGGATCGTCACTCGCTCGATGGTCAGCGGTTCGTTCGGCGTCCTGAAGACGGCGGCGTCGAACTCGATCGTCATGAAAGTCTTCCTTCCGTGTTTTGGGGCGATCACGTCCGAGCGGTACGGATGAGCTTCTTGTTGGCGAACTCGTCGATTCCCGCCCGGCCCAGCTCGCGACCGAACCCGGACAACTTGACCCCGCCGAAGGGCAGTTCCGCGCTTTCGAGGCCGACGCCGTTGATGAAGACCATGCCTGCGTCGATCCTGTCGGCGACGCGCAGCGCCTGCTCGGCGTCCGTCGTGAACACGTAGGAGCCCAGCCCGTACGGGGTGTCGTTCGCCAGCTCGACGGCCTCGTCCTCGGAGGCGACGCGGTAGACGGTCGCGACGGGGCCGAAGAGTTCCTCGGCGGCCGACGGCGACGTCGGCGAGACGCCCGTCAGCACGCCGGGCGGGAAGTACGCCCCTTCGCGCTGTCGTGCGGAGACGAAGGTCGCCCCTTCCTCGACGATTCGCTCGACCTGTTCCTCGACGTACTCGGCGGCGGCGACCGAGGAGAGCGGCGCCAGGTCGTCGGTCAGTGCGAGCACCTTCTCGGTGAACCTGTCGAGGAAGGCGTCGTAGACGTCCTCGGCGACGATGAAGCGCTTCCCGGCGTTGCACGCCTGCCCGGCGTTCTCGAACCGAGCCTCGACCGCCGCCTGGACCGTGGCGTCGAGGTCGTCGGTCGACAGCACGATGAACGGGTCCGAGCCGCCCAGTTCGAGCACCACCTTCTTGAGGCTGCGCCCGGCCTTCTCGGCGACCTCCGCGCCGGCCCGCTCCGAACCGGTGAAGGAGACGCCCTGCACGCGGGGGTCGGCGATGGCGCGGCCGATCTGCCCCCCGGTGGCGTGGACGTTGACGTAGCAGCCCTGGGGGAAACCCGCGTCCGTGAACAGCTGCTGGAGAGCCGCGGACGACTCCGGACACTGCGATGCGTGCTTGAGCACGATGGTGTTGCCCAGCGCGAGGTTGGGCGCGGCGAACCGGGCTACCTGGTAGTACGGGTAGTTCCAGGGCATGATCCCCAGCAGCACGCCGACCGGTTGGCGGCGGATGAAGGCGGTGCCCTCTCCCTCCAGGAGCTCGATCGGTTCGTCGGTGAGGAACTTCTCCGCGTTCTCGGCGTAGTACCGGTAGATCGAGGCGCTGAACTCGACCTCCCCCACGGCCTCGTCCACCGGCTTGCCCATCTCCCGGTGGATGATCTCGGCGAGCTGCCGGCTGCGCTCGTCGTGCAGGGTGGCGACGGCGTGCAACAGCTGGGCGCGCTGTGCCACGGAGGTCTGCCTCGACCAGCGGGCGTAGGCGTCGGCCGCCGCGTCGAGCGCCGCGTCGACGGTCTCGTCCGTCGCGGTGGGGTACTCCTTGACCAGCTTGCCGGTGGCCGGGTCCACCACCGCGTATACGTGCCTCTTCGCCATATTGACTCCTTGTTGATGTGACGGGTTCATGCGAGGGCCCCAGTCGCGGGGGTCGGGTTCGCGTCCGAGGCCGCGTTGCGGTCGTGCAGTGCGCGGTAGGCGCGGAAGTAGACGAATCCCTGGGTGCCCCAGGTCGCCAGCGCGGCGGTGTAGAAGATCGTGCGGTTCGCGTCGTCGAACGGCAGGGGGAAGAAGTCGTAAGTGATCGCGATGGTGGTCCCGGCGGCCGTGACCAGTCCGGTCCAGACCGCCGGCCACCTCGCGCCCGCGCCCCAGAGCCGCTTGACGAAGTAGCAGAGGAACACGGCCGTGAGGAGGTTGACGACGACGTAGAACACGGAGACCCAGAACGCACCGCGGTCGGCGTGGAGATCCGCGCCGTGGAAGGGGCGGAGGAACAGGGCGGCCACGATCGCGACCCCGAACACGGCGACGTCGACACTGCGGCTCGGCTTGTAGCGATGGGTGACCTTCATCAGGCCCAGGACCAGGATGAGGGTGATGCCGACCGACCTGGAGAACGCGTCGAAGAAGTACGCCACGTCGTACAGCACGCTGTCGCTCTCGGCCCCGAGCAGCGACCAGAGCAGGAAGTTGGTGCCCGACGTCGCGACGACCATCCACTCGAGACCCAGGAGGTAGTTGCCGTAGCGGCCAATGAACTTCCAGCCGTAGAAGTAACCGGCGAAGATCATCCACAGGTCGGCCAGCAGGAACAGCGTCTCCTTCATCGGGACGCCCCCTCTCGGACGTCGCGAGTCAGCAGGGTGATGACGCTCTCTGCGGTGCGCTGGCCCGTCAGAACCGCGCCGTTCATGGTTCCGGCCCATTCGCCGGCGGTTTCGGAGCCCGCCCAGTGGACGCGCCCGTGGGGCTCGCTCAGCGCCTTGCCGAAGCTCGTGGTCGCGTAGGGGGCGACGGCGGGATTGGGGCCGCCCGGGGCGAAGGGCTCCCCTCCCCAGCAGTGGTCCACGTAGTCGATCGGGGTGAGCGCCTGCGGACCGTAGAGGTCGGCGAGCTGCCGGACCACCCGGTCGCGTCGGGCCCCGGGGCCGAAGCCGTCGAAGACGCGCGGATCGCAGAAGGCCATCAGGACGCCCGGTCCGCCGGGGGCGGGGGACACGTCGAAGGTGATGAACACGGTTCCGGTGTCGGTCACCGCCTCGCCAGAACAGCCGTCGGCCCGCCAGAACGGCCTCTCGTAGGCCACGAACGCCTTGCTCAGCACGCCCATGCGCCAGGTCCGCGTGAGCCCTTCGCCCCGTTCGGACAGAGCGGGCTCGAAGGCGATGGCGGCGCGGTGCGCCGGCGAGACCGTGACGATCGCGTACCGGGCCCGGAGCGCGCCGGAGTCGGTGCGGACGGTGACGCCGTCGTCGTCCTGCGCGATGCGGCGCACCGGTGTCTCCAGGCGCACGCGGTCACCGAGCCGCTCCGCCACCCGCTGGGCGATCTCCTGGGTGGTCTCGACGATCCGGTCCTGCTGCTGACCGCCCTCGACGTCCAGCATGTGATCGAGCCCGCCCGCCGAGCGGATGTAGCGCATCGCGTGCAGCAGGGAGACGTCTCCCGGGGTGCAGCCCCACTGCACCTTGCTGATGACGGTCATCAGCGCACGGGTGCCGGGCAGCGCGTTCTTCCGGTCGAGCCACTCGCCGAACGAGAGGGCGTCGAGCCGGCCGGCCCCGGGCGTCTCCCACGCGGCGTTCACGTCGATGGTCGCGACCAGCTTGTTCACCGCCGCCTGCATGCGGGCCATGTCCACCAGGGCCGCGGGGGAGACCTTGGGAATGGTGCCGCTGTAGGTGCGGCGCCGGCCCGCCATCCACAGCACGTTGCGGCCCTGGGCGAACTGGTCGGTGGTGGTACACCCCACCCGGCTCGCGAGGTCCCGGACGGCGGTGTGGCGCCGGGCCACCCACGTCGCTCCGAGGTCGACCTTCACGCCGGCCA
Organism: Streptomyces sp. NPDC006283; assembly: GCF_040613325.1. Lineage (NCBI taxonomy): Bacteria > Bacillati > Actinomycetota > Actinomycetes > Kitasatosporales > Streptomycetaceae > Streptomyces > Streptomyces sp. NPDC006283. The sequence goes on from NZ_JBEXRZ010000003.1 coordinate 41,874, forward strand.
CCTCGCCGGAGAGCGAGCGGCCTCCGACCCGGTCGCGGCCTTCCACGACCAGGACGGACCGCCCCGTGCTCACCAGTCGCTCCGCCGCGCTCAGACCGGCGAAACCGGCACCGACGACCACGACGTCGACCGTGGCGCTCCCGGAGCGGGGCTCACGAGATCCGGACATGGCTTCCTCCTTCGCCCACGCGGTTCGCGTGCTGCGCGATGTAGGTCGTGACGGGGCCGACGAGGGACTCGGGGAGGTGATGGCCCATGCCGGGGATGACCACGTGCTGTGCCGAGCGGATCGCCCTGACGGTCGCGGCGCCGCCGCTCGGGCTCACCAGCGGGTCCCGGTCGCCGTGGATGACCAGAGTCGGAGCGGTGATGCTGCTCAGCTGGGCCGTCCGGTCTCCGGAACGCTGGATGGCCTGGATCTGGCGCGCCGTGCCTGCTGCAGGGTCGCCGGCGCTGCGGTCCCATCCGCGAGCCGCGATGGCCGCCTCTGCCGCGTCGTCGATGGGGTGCCCCGTTCCCGCGACGTGCCGGGTGAGCCTCAGGTGGGCACGGACCGCCGCGGTTCTGTTCCTCGCGGGCGGGGCGGCGAGGAGTCTGATCGTCGACAGAGCGGGCTGACCGACCTTGCGCGCCCCGGTCGTGGAGTAGAGGGAGACCAGCGACCGGACCCGCTCGGGTGCTGTGGCCGCGATCGTCTGCGCGATCATCCCTCCCATCGACCGCCCGACCAGGTGCACCCGCGCGATCCCGAGATGGTCGAGCACGCCGACGGCGTCCCGGGCCATGTCGGCCAGCGCGTACGCGTCGCCGCGCGGACGCGCGGCGATCTGGCGCCAGGTTCCTGGAGGGGGCGCGGCGACGAACGTCGACTGGCCCACGTCACGGTTGTCGATCGCGACGACCCGGAATCCCTGGGTGACGAGGGAGTCGACGAACGAGTCGCCCCAGAAGGTGAGGTCCTCGCCCAGTCCCGCGATGAGCAGCATCGCGGGGTCGTCCTGGTCGCCGTGGTCCCGGAAGCAGATCGTCATCCCGGACGGCAGGGTCGCGTACTGGTCGCCGCCCTCGGCGGCGCTCGTCTCAGGCACGGGTGGCCCGCCTGTCACCGGGCGCCGGCGCGGCCGCCCGGCGGGCGCCGAACCGGAGGTTCTCGTCGGCCACCGGGCCGCGCAGCGCCCTGGCGTCCTCGGGGTAGGACATCGCCATCCGCCAGGGCTTCTCGGGGCCCTGCTTGGGCATGAGCTTCTCGCCGCGCTTGGCGTATCCGGCCTGGAGGTCCATGACGGGCCTGCGCTTCGTCCCCGATGGCGCGACCGGAACCACCGTGTCGTATCCGCGGGCGTCCATGTGGCGGACGAGATCGATGAAGTAACGACACATCAGGCTCACCTTGAGCGTCCAGGACGAGGTGGTGTAGCCGATCGCCATAGCCCAGTTCGGCAAACCGCTCAGCAGCATGCCGCGATAACAGAGCGCGTCGGCGATGTCGACCTGGCGCCCGTCCACCACGAGGGGCATGCCGTCGAAGAGCCGAAGGTTCAGCCCCGTCGCGGTGACGATGATGTCGGCTTCCAGTTCCTCACCCGATGCCAGGACGACGCCGTGCTTGCTGAACCTCGCCACGGCGTCGGTGACGACGGAGGCCCTTCCTCCCTTGATCGCGTCGAAGAAGTCGCCGTTCGGTGCCACGCACACCCGCTGGTCCCACGGGTCGTACGGGGGGTTGAAGTGCTTGTCGACGTCGAATCCGTCGGGCAGTCGCTTGATGTTCTCGCGCCGGATGAAGGCCCGTCCGGCCTTGGGGAAGGTTCGCAGACCCTTCACGACGGCGTGTTCGGTCCAGATGTTCTTGAACCGTGTCACGGCGTACCCGCGCTCCTCCCCGAGCAGCTTCGTGAGCGCCAGCGCGACCTTGTCGACGCGGGGGAGCGCCATGACGTAGGTGGGGGTGCGCTGCAGCATCGTCACGTGCCGGGCGGCGCCCGCCCCGGTGGTCATGGCCGGCACCAGCGTGATCGCGGTCGCGCCGCTGCCGATGACGACGACCTTCTTGTCGCTGTAGTCGAGATCCTCGGGCCAGTGCTGCGGATGGACGATCCGGCCCTCGAAGTCGTCGCGCCCCGGGAACTCCGGGGAGAACCCCTCGTCGTACCGGTAGTAGCCGGTGGCGGCGAAGACCCATCCCGCGTGGATCGTCCTGGTCCGGGTCGCTCCCGTGGCGGAGTCCGACGTCTGGACGGTGAGGGTCCACCGTGAGTCCGCCGTGGACCACTCCGCGCGGACGACCCGGTGGCCGAGCCTGAGGACGCGCTCCAGGCCGTTCTCCTCGACGGTCTCGTGGAGGTACTCCTTGATGAGGGGAGCGTCGGCGATCGCGGCTTCGTGGCGCCAGGGCTTGAACGCGTATCCGAACGTGTGGAGGTCGGAGTCCGAGCGGATGCCGGGATAGCGGAACAGGTCCCACGTGCCTCCGATGTCGTCGCGCGCTTCCAGTACGGCGAGCGACTTGTCGGGCAGCTCCCGGCTGAAATAGGTGGCCGCGCCGATCCCGGAGATTCCGGCTCCGATGATCACCACGTCGAATTCCTCGACGGCGTCCAACACCTCAGCTGTCATGGCGTTTCCTCGCTGTTCCTGTGGCGGTTACCTCACTGTCGCGAGCCGCGACCGCCTGCGAGAACGACAGCGGGCACCTCCTTCGCCAGGGCTCGGTGCACGATGCACAGGCGGACCGGGCCGCTGCGCCCCTACGGTGTCCGACGTTCGGGCGGAGGCCCCGGTCGAGCCCGGGGCCCGGCCCTTCCGGGAGGGCGGTCGAAGACGACCGTCCAGCGGCGTCTTGCTGCCGCGGCCATTGCGGGAGCAAGACCGGGGTGGTGGAGGTTTGCCCCCGCTGTTTAGTGGTACTAAACAGCGGGGTCGTGGTCATGCGCGGAGACCGAACCCGCTGTCGTCACGACCTCGCCGCGTGCCGGGACCCACAGGTGTATCGAGCCGCGGGAGATTGCCGCCGTCGCTCCCACGATCGCCGCCGTCACTCCCGCGATCGCGGCCGAGCGGAAGCGGCCGACGACCCGGAACCCGCACGGGGCCACGTCTTCTCGGGCGGCAGGAGCCGCCTCCTGCCGCTCCGGCTCAGCCACCGCGAGGGAGCCGCACCTGTTCGTTCGCGCAGGCGTACCGCTCCACGCACTCCTTCACCCACCCATGACGAGCCGGTACCGGCCCGTGAGCCGAAAGGTGATCGCGATGACCGACCTCTCCAAGACAGGGCACGCCGAAGCACCCGGCGGTGAAGCGGGATCGGGCAACCCGCTCCACCGTGGGCTCGGCGTGTCGCAGATCGTGTTCATGGTCGTCGCCGCGGCGGCACCGCTCGGCCTTGTGGCCGGCGGGGTGCCGCTCGCCTTCGCCGTGAGCGGCAGCCCGGGGATGCCGCTGTACTTCGCGCTGTCCACCGTGCTGCTGCTGGTCTTCGCGGTCGGCTTCACACTGATGGCCGGACGGGTACGCGACGCGGGCGCCTTCTACGCCTACGTCCAGGCGGGGCTCGGCCGCATACCCGGCCTCTCGGCAGCGACCCTCGCGCTCTTCTCCTACACGCTGCTTCTCGTCGGGGTGAACGCCTATGTCGGGGTCGCGACGAGCAACGTCATCGAGCGGTACGCCGACGTCGGCTCCCCGTGGTGGGCCTGGGCACTCGTCTCGCTCGGCGTCATCGCCTTCCTCGGCTACCGCGACATCGAGCTGAGCGCCAAGGTGCTCGGTGCCGTGCTGGTTCTGGAATTCCTGCTGCTCCTGGTCATGGACCTCGGCATCGTGGGCCACGGCGGCGCCCACGGCCTGACGGCCGAGCCGGTGGCGCCCTCGATCGTGGGCACCGGCTCCCTGGGCCTCGGCGTCATGTTCGCCCTCTTCGGGTTCATCGGCTTCGAGGCGACGGCAGTGTTCCGCAATGAGGCGAAGGACCCCGACGTCACCGTCCCGCGGGCGACGTACGTCGCGATCCTGGTGATCGGAGCCTTCTACGCGTTCACCGTGTGGGCGATCGTGGTGGGTTCCGGCGTCGACGCCGTGGTCGGAGCCGCGCAGGCCGACCCCGAGGGCCTGGTCCTCACGCTGACGCGGAGCTACGTGGGGTCCGTCTGGGCCGACGCCATGCAACTCCTGCTGATCACCAGCCAGTTCGCCTGCGTTCTTGTCTTCCACAACGTCGTGACGCGCTACCAGTTCGCGCTGTCCCGGGCCGGCGCGCTTCCGCCGCCGCTGGGCGTCGTCCACCCGCGGCACCGCGCGCCGTCGGCGTCCTCGGCCGTCGCCTCGGCGATCGCGTTCGTCACCACGCTCGTCGTCGCCGTGCTCGACCTCGACCCGATCGGGGACCTCTACGCGTGGTTCTCCGGCGCCGCCACCCTCGGCATCGTCCTGCTGATGGCGGCCACCAGCCTCGCGATCATCGGCTTCTTCCGGCGCGCCGATGGGCGGCCATCGGTGTGGCGCACGGTCGTTGCCCCGGCCGTTGCCTTCCTCGGCCTGGCCTGTGTGGTCTGCCTGATGGTCGCCAACTTCCCGCTCCTCGTCGGCACCACCACGGGTGCCTGGGTGATCGGCGGCCTCGTCGCCCTCTCGGCCGTGGCCGGCGCGGCGCAGGCCCTCGTCCTGCGAGCGCGCCGACCGGCTGTCTACGAGCGACTCTGAGCGACTCGCCGATCAGCTCATGAGCGCAGGGACGCGGCCGGTCTGTGCACCGTGCACCGTCCCCGGGGGAGGCCGGTGCACGGTGTCGTTCTCACCGCGGCCGTGGCCTGTGACCGTGGGGTACGAGGCAACCGCCACCGGCGAAGTCCGGTTTCGCCGAGCACCGTGTCGTGGGCGGGCCGACCGGGGCGCCCAGAGGAGTGACGTTGAAGAATCGGACTGTCGTGGTGGGGCTCGGCGCCACTGGCCGGGCCATCGCCTCTTCCTTGCTGCGACGCGCGGACGTGGAGATCGTGGGAGCGGCGGACCGGGACCCCCGCGTGGTCGGTCAAGACCTCGGAGTGCTCCTCGGTGGCGTCGCGAACGGTGTCGTTGTCGTGAGCGACCCGGCCGAGCTGCCCGCCGCCGACCTCGCGATCGTGGCGACCGTCTCGGACCTGCACAGGGCGGCCGACGTCCTGCTGCCGCTGCTGGAACGTTCGTACAACGTCCTGAGCATCTGCGAAGAGCTGGCCCATCCATGGCGGAGCCACCCCGATCTGGCCCGGCGGCTCGACGACACGGCGAAGGCGCACGGCGTGACCGTCCTGGGCAGCGGGGCGAACCCGGGCGTCCTGATGGACACCCTTCCTCTCCTCCTGACCGCACTGACTCAGCGTGTGGAGAGCGTGCGGATCCGCCGACGGACGAACATGTCGCGCTACGGCGCGATCCTGTCGAAGTTCGGCCTCGGTCTGACCATGCGCGAGTTCGCGACGGCTCGCAGCCGGGGCGAGGTCGTCGGGCACCACGGCTTCGAGCAGGCCATCGGGGCGCTCGCGGCAGGGCTCGGATGGGATCTCGACTCGCTGGACGTGGGAGAGGTCGAACCCGCTGTCGTGACGACCTCGCCCCGCGTCGGGGACCACATGCGTATCGAACCGGGGCAGATCGCGGCGGTCACTCACGCCGCCCGGGGCGTGCTCAAGGGCGAGGTGGTGATCGATCTGGAGATCACGTTCGGGTTCTTCGAGCCGGCCGACGAGGTGGCCGTGGGCGACGACTACCGGATCGTCGGAGAGGAGCAGGTCGTCGACCTCCGCTCCTCAGTGGGCTTCGATTCCTTCCTCAGCACCGTCGCGGCGGCGGTCAACGCCTCCACCGCGGTCGTCGAGGCGCGTCCCGGTCTCCTGTCGATGGGAGACCTGCCCGCCCGTTCGGTCGCGGCCAAGGGAGAGCGGCGAGCGGGCCGGGCCTCGCTCGGGGCCACGACTTCTCAGGACTGAGACGGAGACGCGTGGAGACGGAGAACCTCCTGTTCGCCGTCTTCGCGCGTCTCGCCGAAGAGTCGCCCGTCACGGTTGATCCGCCGGACGGGAACGGGGGCTCGGGCGCGCTGCCGAGCATGCCTCGACGCGGAGTACGAAGTGGGGCGGACGCCCCACCTGGAAGGAGATCGGGACAGCATGAGGACCGACAGCACGAAGTACAGCAGCTTCACCGGCTGGATCGACCCGCCGGACGACGTGCGGCCCGCACTGGACGGCGATCTCACCTGCGACATCGCCGTCATCGGCGGCGGCATGGGTGGCATGGCGGCTGCGCTGCGCCTCGCGGAGCGCGACCAGGACGTCGTCCTGCTGGAGGCCGAGTTCTGCGGCTACGGCTCGGCCTCGCGCAACGGCGGTCAGATCGCCGGGGCGCCGGGTGGCGACCTGCGGATGCTCAGCCTTCAGTCGCCGAAGAAGATGCCGGTCATGGCCAGACTGGCGGAGCACGCGGGCCGCTATGTGGAAGACCTCATCAAGACGCACGACATCGACTGCGACTACGTGGCGAACGGCCTGGTGTGGGGCGCGGTCTCACCCCTCATGATGCTCAGGGTGCGTACCCAGGCGGCGATCCTGCGCGCCTTCGGTGGGGGCGGGACCGTCGGCAGCAGGGAGGAACTGGGCCTCCCCGCCGGCTTCGTGGGCGGGATGCGGGAATCCATCGGCGGGATGCTGAACCCGGGCAAGCTCGCTCGCGGTGTGCGTCGCGCACTGCTCGCCTCCTCGGCCAGGGTCTTCGAGCAGTCGCGGGTGAGCGATGTCCGGCGGACCGGAAGCACCGTCGAGATCACGACACCGCACGGCACGTTGCGGGCCAACAAGGTGCTGCTCGCGACCAGCGTCTACGGCGGCGAGTGGGACATCACGCCCAAGAACCTCGCGACGCCGCTTTATGTCATCGAGATCGAGTCGGAACCCATCGCGCCGGAGCGGCTCGCCGCGCTGGACTGGACCAGTCGGTCCGGCATCATCACCCAGCACCAGCTGATGACCCACTACCGGCTCACCGAGCGCAACACCATCGTCTGCGGGGTCCGCAAAGCGCAGCGAGGCCAGACGTACCCGCTCCCGGACCGGGTCCCGGACCCCAGTGTCGTGCGGGACATGGGGAAGGATCTGGCCAACCGGTTCCCATCGCTGTCCGACGTGGCCATCGAGCGGGCCTGGGGCGGTTGGATCGGCATCAGCCCGGACTGGCTGTCGGTCGCCGGGCAGGTGGGCGACAACGTCTTCTACGCGATGGCCTGCAACGGCCACGGTCTCTGCCAGGTGCCGTACGTGACCCATCAGCTCGCCGACTACATCGTCGACGGCGAGATGCCGGAGGATCTCGCCGGCATCTGGTCGGACGCCTCGAAGTATTCGCCGTCGATGTCACTGCTGATGCAGCCGTTCGTCCTCCGGGCCGTCTGGGGGCTGGACCGGTTCAATGACTTCTTCAACGGCAGCAGGACACTGGCCCGGCGGGCGCTCCGTCGTGGCAGGCGCGGGGGTTCCTGAGGGTTCGGGCGACGCCTGCTCCGTGACGGCGCGGTGTGAGGTCGCCACCCGCTACGACCAGACCGCCGGGTCCTGCGAAGCAGCCGGCGCCCTCGCATCACTCCTGATGCGGGCTCGGCATTCGACGCCAGGATCTAGGCGGGCCCTCGCGCGGCGCGCAGCAGGGGAGGCGACAGGACCCAGAGGACCTCGCTCACCGTCGTACCCGGATTGTCGAACTGGTGAAGCGTCTGGCCGGAGAACGAGGTGGACGCCCCTGCCGACAGCATCCGGGTCTCGTCTCCGACGATCAGACGGGTCGATCCGCTCAGCCCCATCGCGAAGATCGTGGCGGTGTCGAGCCGATAGGGGCCTCCGGTGCCCCCGCCTGGCTCGATCACGGAACGGAAGACCTGGAACGCCGTGGTGCCGGCGGGCGTGAGCAGGTATTCGGCCACGCCCTCACCGCCCATGTCGATCCGGCTTCCACCGTCCACGACCTGCTTGTCGGGGTACGCGAAGAGCTCCCCGACCCCGATCCGCAGCACCTCGCAGACGCGCAGCAACGTCGGGACGGACACGTTGGTGAGCCCACGCTCCAACTGACTCAGGAAGCCCTTGGTGACCCCTGCCCGGTGCGCGACCTCCGTCAACGACAGCCCGCGGTCGAGCCTGATCCTCCGCAGCTGCCCGCCCGTGGACGCTTCGAGGGCGGCGGCACCCCTTTCCGCTCCGCCTGCTGTCCCACCGTCACCGATGGCCATGGTGTGCTCACCGCCCGTCCTGAGGCCGAGGTCGTGTGCCTGTCAGGTGGCAGGCCGACCCGGACGAGTCCTCTCCGTGACACGAGGCTAAGGCATGCGCCCGGGGCAGTCGGTGCGCCCCTGTGAGGGGCGTGACCGCGTCGAACCCCTTGTGGCGCCGGCAAGGGCGTGGTAAATCTGCCGTCGTTTAGTGGTAGTAAACAGCGGTCCAGGGCCTGCGCCTTCACCGTCGGCCGGGCCGCCGACGGGCCCTTCGTCTGTCCGGGACACGACATGTCGGGAGCCTCGACTCCCCGAGAGCAGAGGGACACTGAGAACATGGAAGAGCTGTGGCCCCCGCCCTTGCGTGAGGTCGCCGATGCGATCAGGTCACTGTGTCAGCGCCTGCTGACGGAGACGGACGCCTTGATCGATGCCTTCGCAAGGCCCTCCCTCGTCGCCCAGAACGATCCCGCTCTCCTCGCGGACGCATCGCTGGTCGAGGAGGATCGCGCGCTCAACCGCTCCGAGCTGGTCCAATGGCTGACCGCAAACGTTCAGCAACCGGGGCGGAGGGTAGAGCCCTACGTCAGTCCGAGGACCACGGCGTACATCAACGATCTCGTCTCCCGGGGCATCGCGCCCGATTTCGCCGTTGCCTGGCGTGTGGCCCTGGGGATCGGCTGGCGGCGATGGCTGGAGGAATGCGTGGCGGACTGCGCGGACCCCGATCTTCTCGTGGGGATCCTGGACGTGACGGCGCAGTCGCTGGTGCAGTACGCCCTCGACTCCGTCGCGTCCCTGCGGCAGGCCGGCCTCGCCGCGGCGATGGGGAACACGGATGCCGAGGGGATCGCACTGATCCAGCTGATCGCCAGTGGGGCACCGATGGCGGAGGACCTCGCCGAAGGACGCCTGCGCTACCGGATGGCGCGGTGGCATGTGGGCCTCGTCCTCTGGGTCGACGATCCCCAGGAGGCCGACGCCCTGGACGAGGCGATCGCCGCCGTGCGCTCCTCCGCCGGAGGCCGAAGCGCCCTGGTGGCGCGCGCCAGCGCCACGTCGCGGTGGATCTGGCTCTCGGGGGAAGTCGTCCCGGACCTTCATCACGTGGAGAAGGGCCTCGCGGCGACCGACGAGGTCCGCGCGGCGGTGGGACGGCCGGGCCGCGGACTCGAAGGATTCCGCTCCAGCCACCAGGACGCCCTCGCGGCGCAGGCGCTGGTGATCCGGCTGGGTTCCGACCGGCGGTTCACCGCCTACGCCGACGTCGAGCTGATCGACGCGCTCACGAAGGACCGGCCCGGCGCGCGTCGGTTCGTCATCAACACCCTCGGGCCATTGGCCGAAGCCGACACAGCCCTGCGGCAGGCACTGCTCACCTATGTGCAGTCCGGCTTCAGCACCACCCGGGCGGCCGCCGACCTCTACGCGCACCGCAACACCGTCGAACGGCGCGTCTCACGCGCCAACGAGCTCTCGGCCGTCAAGGTGGAGGCCAACCCGACCCACGTGGCGGCGGCGCTCCTGGTGCTGGACATCGCGCCTGACATCGTGACGATTGCCCCGAGCTGAGCTCACACCACGCAGCCGCGGTGCTCGAGCTTCCTTGCCGAGGGAAGAGCCCGGAAGGGCGAGACGGGTAAAGGCGGGCAGAACCGCGCGGGCGCCCGGACGGTGCCTAGGCAGTCAGCCTTCGCCAGTGGCGTCCCTTCCGGAACGTCTGCGATCGACGGCGAGGGCGACGCTGACACCGCCGCCCAGAGGCCGACGTCGGACGTCGGTATGCGGGCGCAGAGCGCCCCGGTGCCCTCCGCGCGTGCGTCAGGTGTCGCACGTAGCGCCCACGATGCACGTAATGCACATTGACCTTGAGTCCGTTTTGTGCCCTCCAGGCACTGACCTGCGGTTTTCCTCAACCTGTTTTGGCTCTACAAGTTTGCGATGACGCATCATGTGGAGTGCGTCGCGATCCTCGAACCGGCCGCGAAGGGCTCCTGACCTGTGGTTTCTCCGAGTGTGCATGATGGGCGGTAGTACGAGCCGAGTGCGGCCGTGACCAGCCAGATGGCCGAGATCTCCTCCCCTCGGACCACGGCGACCACGCCCCAATCGACGGCGCCGACCAAGGCGACGCCCGTCCAGATCAAGATGGTTCGTTGGGCGAGCGGCAGGCCGCATCGCTGCCGGAAGCGACGGAGCTGCGGTGCGCACCGCCGTGCGCCTGACTGGTGGGACGGTGTGCGTCACATCCGCGGGGTCCGTGATGCGCTCAAGCCAGGCACTCTCGTCGGGACCGGGCAGACGGTCCGGATGAATCTGAAGACAGGCAGCGGCTAAGGCTGATCAGGTTGTGCACCGGTCCCGTCCCTCCGCCGGCCCTGGTTACACTCCGGTATTCAGCATGACCAGCCCTGGGGTACGACGCTCCGAGGGATCACTGCACGGGACCCGAGGACTCGGATGTCCCCCGACACGAGAGGGCTCGTACGATGAGCGCCCCCGATGCCGCGGTACTGGACGATCCGGTCGGGGAGACGCTCCGGGGTCACCATGCGCACCTGGCCCGACGGTTCGGCGTGGCGGCGTCCTACCTCCCGGACGTCGCCACCTTCTCGTCGGTATCCGCCGACCCGGGCGAGGCGGAGTGGACCGATCTGGCGCGATTGCTGGGCAGCAGGGCGTTCGCCGACATGTTCAGCTGCCCGGCGACTCCGCCCAAGGACTGGGAGCCGGTCTTCACGCTCGAAGGCCTCCAGATGGTCGGTCCCGACGAGTACCGCCCCGGACACACCGACGACGCGACGCGTGTCGTCGAACTGGGCCCCGGCGACGTTCCCGACATGCTGGACCTCATCGCCCGGACCCAGCCCGGACCGTTCTGGCCCCGCACCCACGAACTCGGTACGTACGTAGGCATCCGCGAGCACGGAGTTCTTGTCTCGATGGCCGGCGAACGGCTCCGTCCATCAGGGTGGACCGAGATCAGCGCCGTGTGCACCGCCCCAGAAGCACGCGGGCAAGGCCACGCCGCCCGTCTGATTCGTACACTGACCGCGCGCATCACGGCCCGGAACGAACGCCCGTTCCTCCACGTGAGTTCGGCCAATACGGGCGCCGTCGCGCTGTACGGGCGGCTCGGTTTCGAGGTCCGTAAGCACGTGACCTTCCGTGGATTCCGGACGCCGTGAAGACCCCTCAGGATCGCGGCACAGACGTTTTCACGCCCGCCCTGGGGCACGTCATCCGCCGGCGGCGTCCTCGGCCTCCCAGCGCAGCAGGTCGCCCGGCTGGCAATTGAGCACCTCGCAGAGCGCGGCGAGCGTCGCGAAGCGCACCGCCTTGGCGCGGCCGTTCTTGAGTACCGCCAGGTTGGCGGGCGTGATCCCTACGCGGTCTGCGAGCTCGCCCACGGACATCTTCCGCCTGGCCAGCATCACGTCGATGTCGACGGCGATCGGCATCAGATCACCTCGTCCAACTCGGCCTGCATCTGTGCCGCTTCGACGTCGCGGGCGACGGCTTGGGCGAGCAGCATCCGCAGCACGAGCACGATGAGCGCGACCCCCAGGATGGCCACGCCAACCCCACCCATGATGACGGTGACGCCCGGATCGTCCCGCTGGCCCGGCGCATTGAGGGCCGTGACCGCGAACCATACGAGGGCAGCCGCCACAATCGCGCCGATCACGCCGTTCACGTACCGGAAGGCGGTATGGGAGAACACGGTTCCGCGTCGCACCATCGTCACCAGCCGCCATACGCAGATCAGGGCGACCTGAACCGACAGCATCCCCAGGATCGTGATCACGCGCAGCGGGGTCAGCGGGAGCGATCCGTCCTCCGGGTCGCTCCCGCTGACCAACGCCCACACCATCAATGTCTGTACGAACACGGTGCCGATGAGCACCACCACGAGCACGGCGCGCAGCGCACCCACTGTCAGCTTTCCCACGGCCCAACCTTCCATCGAGATACGATGAGAATCTATCGAATTTCGATAGGTGAAGCAAGGGTAGGGGCCAGGGAGCGGGCGGCGGCTTCGCGGCCCGCGGCGGGGCGCCGCCTTCCCTCCAGCGGCATGGCGTTCGCGCGAACCGTCTTGATCTTGTCGAAGCCGGCGTGGCTTGAGCACACATCGGATGCCACCCGACTACGCCGAAGCCCTGAGGGCGGCGGGGCTTGTAAAGGCCTTGCCCACGTTGCCGCGGAGCTCGGCAGCCGCCTCCCGCAAGCTCATGGTCGGCTTTCGCCGGCGAGCTCTTTGCTAGTGCGCCGCAACCGGCAAGTGATCACGATCGTCGCCGATGCCTGTACGGGCAGTCCGACCCGCAGACCCTGGCGGTTCGGCCCCGGCGGTTCGCGCTCCGCCGGACGCTACTCGGTGCGCAGCGCCGTGGCCGTACGCGCCCTGGCCGCCCAGCCGGCCGGGATCAGCGCGCCGAGCACCGCGATCACGACCCCGCCCAGTCCCAGCAGGAGCAGCTGAACAGGCCCGTACACATCAAGGACCGGCGACGGCAGACGGGTACCTACGGCACGCCCCATCACCGGCATGACGACGCCGTGCAGCGCGTACCCGGCCGGCACGCCGATCAGCCCGCCGATCACGCCGATCGCGGCCACCGAGGCGAGCACGAGGCTCATGGTCTGCCGCGGTGTCATGCCGATCGCCTTGCAGACGCCCAGGTCGTGGATGCGTTCCCGGGTGTCCAGGACTACGGAGTTGAGTACACCGAGGCCGGCCACGGAGACCAGCATCAGGGTGAGCAGCACCGCCATCGCGGACATGATGAGGATGACGCCCTCCTGCTCCGAAGGGGCGTTGGTCGTGGCGTCGCCGCCCAGCGGCTGTACGACCGCGGCGACCTTCTGAGCGTACTTGTCGGCAAGGACGCCGGACTCCACCTCGACGAGGAAGGTACTGGGCTCGGCCGACGCGAAGTCGGCCATGTCCGCGTGGATCTCCAGCTCGCTGCCTGAGGTGTCGAAGGACTCACCCACGATCCGCAGGTGCGCGGTCTCCTTCTCGTAGGTCACCCGCACCGTGTCACCGATCTTGGTGCTGGTCCGTTCCAGGAAGCGGGTGGGCACCACGACCTGCCCCGTGCCGGTGATCCAGTGCCCGGAAATCATCTCGTAGCTGCCGGAGCGCGAATCGCCCTCGTAGAGGCTGGCCTGAACCGAGCCGGAGATCGCGGCCACGGCGACCTCGGTCTGGGTCTTGCCGTAGTACGACCCCGTGCCCTCCTGTGACGTGATGGCAGCCCGCACCTTCGCCGGGTCGGCAACCTTGGGTTCGGTCGTGCTTGCCACGCTGCCGCCTACGGGGGACGGGCTTGCCACGCTGCCTCCCGCAGGAGGAGGCGGAGGGGGAGCGACGTTGTTCGGCTTGGTGGTCGTGACCGTGACCGCGGCACGGCTCTCGGGGTCCTGCGAGGTGCCGACCGCGGTAAGAGACGAGGTCAGCCCTACTGCGAAGGTTGCCGCGACCGAACCGAACGCCACCGCGAGCAGCATTGCGAGGGCACGGACCGGATGCGTGAAGGGGGTGGCGAGACCGTAGGTGACCGGTCGCGACAGCGGCAGCGGCCCCATCGCCTGGTGTGCCCACTGGCCGCGCCCTGTGCGCGGCGACCGGCCGACCGCGATGGCTTCGACCGTGCGCAGTCTTCCGGCCCGCAGTGCGGGAACCAGCGCCGCGAGCCCCACGACGACCAGGGCGGCGGCCGGCACCGTGACGTCCACCCACCAGGCCACCGAAAGCGAGACGGTGCCGTATGCCGCCGCGGTGTCCGAGAGCAGCGGCACTGCCAGGAGGTTTCCCAGGACGACCCCCAGGGCGATGCCGGCAGCGGCCGGAATCATCGCCTGGGCCACGTAGGCGCGTACGACCTCGCGTGGGGTGAAGCCGATGGCCTTGAGAATGCCGATTCTGCGCAGGCTGGTGCCGACCGCACCACTGATCACACTGCTGACGATGATCACCGACATCACGATGCCGAGCATGCCGAAAGCCATCACGAACGGGACGGTCGCCGCCGCACCCTGATCGGCGGCGCGTTTGGTGTCCAGCCAGGACTGGGTACCCAGCAGCGCCCCGGACCCCACGGAGGCGGCGAGCTTCTTCCGGGCGGCGAGAATCTGCTCCTTCGTGCTCGCGGAGTCGAAGCGGTAGAGCATCTGACTCGTGACCTGGCTGCCCTCCGACGCCAGCGCGTCGACCTGCGCGGGAGTCGCCCAGGAGTCGGCGGTCTTACCGGCCGACACAGCGAAGCCGACGATCGAAAGGGTCGGGGCGCTCACGGTGTCCGAAGCCTTCAGGGTGGCGCCGATCCCGACGGCGGGCCCCTCGAACGAAGCGGCGAGCACGATCTCGCCCGGCTTCTGCGCCCACCGGCCGGACTTCAGATCCACGCGGTCCACGTCGCCGTCCGGACCGGACCGCCCGACCAGGGTCAGCGTCGGCAGTTGGAAGCCCGCCTGATCCACCGGGCGGAACGCCGTGGACGGGTGCGGCCCCGAGCTTGCGGTGAGGCCGGCCAGCTTTCCGGTCTCTGCCAGCTGCGCCGCACTCGCCTTGGCGGGATCGAACTGGGCGGTGATGTGCGCACCATGCTGCTTCTTGAAAGCGTGGTCGAAGGGCGCGGCCGCGGCGACCATCAGCGCCCCGGCGACCACGGCCGACGCCACGGCCATCATCGTGGCCACGGCGATCACCGCTGTCTGCACCCGCCGCCGGCCGACCCCGGAGCGTACGACCCGGCCCATCGCGCCGGTGCCGAACAGGCTCATCGGACGGCCTGCGCGTAGGAGTCGAGGGCGACGTGACCGTCGACCAGGTGAACAGTGCGGCTCGCGCATGCATCCGCCAGCGTCAGGTCGTGTGTCACCAGCACGATGGTCTGTCCGGCGCGGTGCAGATCCATCAGCAGATTGCGGACGTCGTGGCCCGAGGCGGTGTCGAGCGCACCGGTGGGCTCGTCGGCGAGCAGCAGCGCGGGCCGGTTGACCAAGGCGCGGGCGACCGCGACCCGTTGGCGTTCACCTCCGGACAGTCGGCCCGGATAGGCGCGGGCATGCTTCAGGATGCCCAGCATCTCCATGAGCTCACCCGCGCGGGACGCGGCCTTGCGCCGACTGGTCCCGGTCAGCTGGGCCGGGAGCTGGATGTTGTCGGTGACGGTGAGGTCGTCGAGAAGATTGAAGAACTGGAAGACCATACCGATGTGCTCGCGACGGAACTTGGCGAGGGCGTGCTCGCTCAACCGGTCGATCCGTTGCCCGGCCACGATCACAGCGCCATCGGTCGGTTTGTCCAGGCCGGCGACGAGGTTCAGCAGCGTGGACTTGCCGCTGCCGGAAGGGCCCGTCACGGCAAGGGCCTCACCCCTGGCGACGCTGAGCGTCAGCGGTCCGAGCGCCGGCGCGTCGGCGCTGTCGTAGCGCTTAACCGCACCCTCCAGTTCGATCACTTGATGCATACGAGTTGTCCGTCCTTACGGTCGCGAGAGGCACAAGCCGTTGCCGGTCCTGCGAACCTAGAGGTGCCGGGTATGGGGCGCGTCGGCCGCGGAACCGACATCGGGCCCTTCCCGAGGAGGATTCGGCCGCGGAGTCATACCTGAGAAGTAGGCCTCTGGGGCAATGCCCTGGCCGGACAGGCGGACGCGGGCCGGGCGGAGAGCGCAGCACAATGCACGGATGGAGACGGAGGACCGGCGCAGCCGGCATCAGCAACTCATTGACGCGCTGCGCCCGGAGGCGAAGGACGCCCCATTGTCCCGGCGAGCGGTGCGCGCTGATGTGGTGCTGGCGGTCGTACTGACCGTCGTTGCCCTGTTCGTGGCGGTGCGCTATCCCGGCGACGGGCCGGTGAACATCAACCCCCCTACGGTGGACGCCGGGACCGGGGTCCCGGCCCCGCCCTCGCCGCCCGACCCTGGTCAGGTGCCCGTGGAGGAAGAACCCTCCTCCGTGCCCTGGGCCCTGGTCGTCCTGTCGACGCTGCCGCTGGCAGCCAGGCGCCGGTATCCGCTGACCCTGTTCGTGGTGGTGCTGGGCGCAGCGCTGGCCATCGGCAGCTCCGCCTCCTGGATCACCGTCCTGGCCTGTGTCATCGGCGCCTACAGCGCCGTCGTATACAGCCGTTACCGGATAACGGCGATTGCCGCGCTGGTGATTGCCGCTGCGCTGTCCGGTTTCGCTTTCCGCAACGCGGATCCCGTGCTCCCCGGATGGTCCAGCCCGGGCTTCGTGCTGCTGGTGGCCGGAATGCTGGCCAGCCTCGTCCGCTTCCTGCAACTGCGGCTGGTGTCCAGCCGGGACCGGGTCACAGAACTGCAGGCCGCTCAGGAGCAGGCCACGCGCCGAGCAGTCGAGGAGGAGCGTGCCCGCATCGCCGCCGAACTGCACGACGTCGTGACCCACAATGTGAGCGTGATGGTGATTCAGGCCGGCGCGGCCCGCAAAGTGATGGACAGGGCGCCCGAGCAGTCGAAGGAAGCCCTGCTGGCCGTCGAGGCGGGTGGTCGGGCCGCCATGACCGAACTCCGCCATGTGATGGGCCTGCTGGCCGCCCCGGACCACGAGAGGCCCGACGGCCTGGAGCCCCAGCCGGGGCTCGCGCAGCTCGACGCGCTCGTCGCCCGGGTACGTGCCGCCGGGACGCCCGTGAGCGTCGGGGTGTCGCTGCCGCCGGATCCGCTGCCACCGGGGTTGGACCTCGCGGCGTATCGGGTCGTACAGGAGGCGCTGACCAACACGATCAAACATGCGCGCGGCGCGCAGGCGTCCGTCGCCATCGGTTACACCGACGCCTGTCTGGAGATCGAGGTCACGGACACCGGCGGCGCCAAGGATTCCCCGCCGGTGGAGAGCAACGGCCGTGGCCACATGGGGTTGCGCGAGCGGTTGGCCGTCTACGGGGGCGAGCTGACGGCCGGACCCACGCCGACCGGCGGCTACCGGGTGACGGCCCGCATCCCACGGAGCGCGGTATGACCGCGGACCGGCCACCGCTGCGCGCCGTCATCGCCGACGATCAAGCCCTCGTACGCACCGGTTTCAAGATGATCCTGGCCGCGGACGGCATCGAAGTGACGGCCGAGGCAGCCGACGGGGCCGAGGCTGTCGCAGCGGTCCGCCGTACGCGGCCCGACGTCGTCCTCATGGACATCCGGATGCCGGAGATGGACGGCATCGAGGCCACCAGGCACATCATCGGCGACGCCGGCCCGGACGGAACGCGGGTCATCATCCTCACCACGTACGACCTCGACCACTACGTCTACGCCGCGCTCACGGCCGGCGCCAGCGGCTTCCTGCTCAAGGACGTCACCCCCGAACATCTGGTCTCCGCCTTACGCCTGGTGCAGACCGGCGACGCTCTCCTCGCACCCACGATCACTCGTCGGCTGATCGAGCGCTTCGCCCATCACGACGAACCGCAGACCATCGCCCCGCACCGCGATCTGTCCTCCCTGACCCCGCGCGAGCTCGAGGTGCTCCGCCTGCTCGCGACGGGCCTCAGCAATGCCGAACTCGCCTCCCGGCTGTTCCTCAGCCCGACCACGGTCAAGAGCCACGTCGGCCGCATCCTGTCGAAGCTGGACCTGCGCGACCGCGTCCAGGCCGTCGTCTTCGCCTACGAGACGGGGTTGATCGCCCCGTGCGGGGGGCGCCTGGATGACGTTTGACGCTCTGGCGTCGGCGCACGGAACAGTGAGCCAATAGACCGGCCATGACCTGGTCTTTTCCGTGACTCGGCCAGGCAGCCGCTTCTGGGCCGGCGTCGACCGGGGTCTGGGCGCCGACACCGACGAAGTAGCCCAGCCGCCCTGCCCCAGCCCCATTCAGAAAGGGGCATCAGCTCACGAACCGCCCTCTCAGAACTCCGGTCCCAAAACAAGTGCTCACAGGCGACCGGACCTGCGAGGTATCCCCACCGAAGGTCAGGTGGGCGGCCCGTCTCCCGAGGGAACGCGCACGACCAGGAGGGCGACGTCGTCGTCGTTGTCTTCGGGACGCGCTCTTTCCATGAGGAGATCGGTGAAGCCCTCCAGGGGCCGGTGGGCCAAAGAGGCGGCATTCCGGCGCAGCCTCTCCAGGCCGTCGTCGAGAGAACGGCCGGGCGATTCGATCAGGCCGTCGGTGTAGAGCACCAGAGTGGACAGCGGCGGCAGAACGACCGTTGCATCCTCGCGGGGAATGCTGACGTGGGTGCCAAGAAGGAGGCCGTGCCCGTCCGTGAGGTAGCGGCTCTGACCGTCGTACGTGACCAGCAGAGGCGGCGGGTGGCCGGCATTCGTCCAGCGCAGCATCCACTGCCCCGCGGCGTCCGTCTCCAGCCGGCCGAGGATCATGGTGGCCATCTCGACCTCGGAGATGCGGGGAACGGCTTCGTCGACATGGCTGACTACGACGCTGGGCGGTTCCTGTTGCGACCAGGCGTAGGCCCGCAGGATGTTGCGGAGCTGGGCCATATCGGCTGCTGCGTCCAGGTCGTGCCCGACGACGTCGCCGATGACCAGGGCGAGGGCCTGGTCAGGAAGGTAGAAGGCGTCGTACCAGTCGCCGCCCACCTGGGACGCGTGGGGTGCCGGCAGGTAGCGGGCAGCCATCTCGAGGCCCGGCACACGGGGCATCTGAGGCAGCAGGTGACGCTGCATGGTCTCAGCGACCTTGCGCTGGCGCTGGTAGAGACGTGCGTTGTCGAGGGCCAGGCCGGCGCGGCGGGCGATGTCCTCCAGCAGCGGGATGTCAGTCCCCGTGAAGGGTTGCGGGCGGTCTGATCTGCCGAGGGTCAGAGCCCCGAGGACCTCTCGAAGGCCGCGGATGGGCGCGATGACCGCAGAGTGGATGTGAGTGCCGTCAAACAGCCTGCGCTGTTCGACGGCAATGCCGGAGTCGGGCGGACCCTGGTACGTCTCGGGGGTCGCCAGGGTGGACCCCGCTCCCCGCAGCGCCCGGGACAGCGGCTGGGGAGAGGCCTGAGGAACCGGCGGCATGGCCCCCTCCAAGTCCTTGCGGCGCACCAGGCGGCCGCCCTCCTCGTGTGCGACCACGGTGCGCCAGACCTCGTCGCTGTCGCTGATCAGGTCGACGACCGCCCAGTCCGCCAGCAGAGGAACGACCAGCCGCACCAGACGGTCCAGCGCCTCGTCGACATCCAGAGTGGAGGTGAGCTGGGTGGTGGTCTCGGCCAGCAGAGCCAGCCGTTCCAGCTCCGACAGCAGCTCCATGCTGAGCGCCGGGCCCGGCAGCGACGACTCGGCGGAATCGAGCTCGTGGAAGACCACCAGGGCGCCCACTTCGTCGGCATTGATGCGCAAGGGGGCCGCCAGCCAGGACATCGCCAGCAACGTACCGTCACCGCGCTCGAAGTAGCCCAGATCCTCCTGCCGGGTGCGTCGGGCGACGAAGGCGTCCATCATCGCGCACTGGCTCCTGGGAATGGTCATCCCATTGCCGTCCCGGTGGAGGAAATCATGCGCATCCCGGCCCAGCAGGTCCTCGGCGCTGCGAGCCAGCAACGCCTCGGCCTCGCTGTTCACCGCGACGACGGCACCGTCGGCGTCCACCGCGTACGCGCCGGCCTTGAGTCCTGCCAACCAGCTGCCGAGCCCCAGTGGCAATGCAGCACCATGCTCCCCGTCTCCCGCCTGACCACCACGTCGCGCGACCACTTCCCCGCACCTCCGCTCTCGCGCCAGCCTTGCCCGCAGCCTCCGCGCCCCTGCCCGAACCTCGCCCGGTCCATGGGGCGCACGCCTGGGACTCTGGATCCGCCTGATAGGGCAGTCGGAGGCGAGGAGAATGTACAGGAGCGCGAGGACGTGGCGACGCAGCCGGTCCAGGCCGGTGTCGAGGTCGCTGCCGGGGATTTCGAGCAGGCCGTCGGCGTAGAGCAGCAGGGTGAAACCGGGCAGCAGGGGGTGCGTGGCGTCCGGCCCACGCCGGTGTCCACCGGGGCGCTGGGCGAGGGTCCGGGTGACCGGCTCGAGCCGCAGCCGGGACAGCGTCCGTTTCAGAGCGGCGTCATTGATCCTCGGGCGCTCTCCTCGGCACGGGCGGCCTCGGGTTTCTGCTGATCGGCGACTTGGTTGGACAACAGGCGCAGGGCGTCGGCCGAGGCGGTGTCGTTGGGTGTGTAGACCTCCAGCCGGTGGTCGGGGCTCTCCGGCTGGAGCCACACTTGATAGTCGATGTCGACTTCGCCGACGGTCGGGTGCCGCAGGTGCATGGTGCCAACCGTGCAGTCCGCGACGTCGCCCTTGGCCCACAGCTTGGCGAAGTCGGGGCTGTGCATGGCCAGTTCGCCGATCAGTTCGGCCAGTCGGGCGTCGGTGGGATACCGGCCCGCGGTGAGCCGCAGGTAGGCGACGTGGATCAGGGCGAGTTCATCCCAGTTCCGGTGAAGGTCTCGGGTGAGGGAGTCGAGGAAGAACATCCGGGGGACGGACGGTCGTCGCGCGGGATCGTGGGGCGCCTTGAAGTCGACGTGCTCCGCAACGAGGGCATGCCCGGTGCGGTTCCAGGCCAGCACGTCGCCGCGGCGGCCGAGCACGACGGCCGGTGTGCTGTCTCCCAAGGACGCCAGGAGCGAGAGCACCCGTTGATGCGGCCTTTCCGGACGGGGACGGACCAGGCGTGATGTGGTGGGCCGACGGGCGAGGTTGTGCAGGTGTGCTGTCTCGGACGGATCGAGTCGGAGCACGCCTGCGAGCGCATCGAGGACCTGTTGGGAGGCAGTACCGGCTTGGCCTTGCTCCAGGCGCGTGTAGTAGCCGGCGCTCACGCCGGCGAGCTGGGCGAGCTCCTCGCGGCGCAGGCCCGGTACCCGGCGGGCGGTGCCGTAGGTGCGCAGTCCGACGTCGGCAGGCGTGACCCGGTCGCGGCGGGTCTTGAGATATGCCCCGAGGCTCTCCAGTTCCATGACTCCGAGCGTAGGTGCCGCGGTCCGTGTCCGGGTGTCCCTGCGAGGTGTACCCATGGCGCGGGGATGGTTGCCGGGCGGACGGCGTCGCACTGTCGGACGCATGAATGCACAGTCTGTTTCTCACTCACCCGGTCTGCGGGCGTGGCTCGGCCTGTTGGTGGTACTCGGCCCGGTGCTGCTGGTCGCCATGGATGGCTCGGTCCTCTTTCTGGCGACGACCCATATCCACGAGGCGCTGTCGCCGACCGCCGATCAGGCGTTGTGGATTCTGGATGCCTACGGATTCGCCGTCGGGTCCCTGCTCATCGCGTTCGGGAACATCGGCGACCGGTACGGGCGGCTGAAGCTTCTGATGACCGGCACGGCACTGTTCGGCGTGGCCTCGGCGGGAGCAGCCTTCGCCCCTGGGCCGGAACTGCTGATCGCCTTCCGGGCGCTCATGGGTGTGGCCGGTGCCACGCTGCTGCCGTCGGCGCTGGCGGTACTCAGCGAACTGTTCACCGACCCGCGCCGGCGGGCGACAGCGATCGGGATCTTCGCAGCCACCTTTGCCGCCGGCTTCGCGATCGGCCCGGTCGTCGGCGGACAACTGCTGAGCAGCTTCTGGTGGGGGTCGGTCTTCCTGATCAACCTCCCCGTTGTTGTCGCCTTCTTGGTCCTGGCCCCGGTCCTGCTCCGCGAGGTACGTGCCACACGGACCGGCCGCATCGACGTCCTGAGCGTCCTGCTCTCTGCCGCAGGGATCTTGCTGACCGTCTACGCGATCAAGCAGGCTGCCGCGGAGGGGCTGACCGCGACTCGGGTGGCCACAGGGATCGTCGGCATCGTGACCTTGGGGTGGTTCGCCCGGCGGCAACTCCGCCTCGAGCACCCGCTGATCGACTTCGGCCTCTTCCGCGACCGGGTGTTCACGATCGCGGCCGTCACGGGGCTTCTGCCTCTGGCCGCATGGTCGGCAACGGCCTACCTCGGCGGCATCTACCTCCAGTCCGTCCTTGGACTGACGGTCCTGGACTCGGCTCTCGTCGCACTCCCGGGCGCGGCTGTGCTCACCGTCACCTGCATCGTCACACCGGCACTGGTCGCGCGTACCGGCACACGGGCAGCACTCGCCACCTGCCACTTCCTCATCGCCGCAGGTCAGCTCCTGCTGCTGGTCACCAGCGTCTCCAGCGGTATCGGCTGGTACGTGGCGTCCACCGTCATCGCCGGCCTCGGCTACGGCATTTCGTTCAGCGTTGTCGCCGATACCGCCGTGGCCGCAGTTCCCGCAGAACGTGCCGGGTCCGCGGCAGCAATCGCCGAGACCAGTAACGAGATCGGCAATGCTCTCGGCATCGCGCTCCTCGGCTCGCTGGCTGCCCTGATCTTCCGGCTCCAGGGACCCGACGTCGCCGGTACCCTCAACGAAACATTGCAGGTCCCCGGCATCACGACCGCGGTCATCGGCGATGCGAAGTCGGCCTTCGTCACCGGTCTGCACATCGCCGCCGTCATCGCGGGCATCCTCCACGCCGTACTCGGCGTCTTCGCCCTGCGGCACTTGCCGAGGGTTTCCACCAACACCGACAACACCGACGACGCCTGTCCGGGCCAACTGGCCCAGGACGCCATCGAGGAGAGCAGCGTTCGATGACACATGCCAACTCCCCGTTTGCGGCACCGCTGTTCTGATCCGTCGGGCACCCCTCAGCTGGTCGCGATGACGGAGGGCCCCAGGGCATGCGGCAGGACGGTGGCGTCGCGTCCGAGTGCGTGACACCCTGGTGACCGTGATCATCAGGGTGAGTGAGGCACGCGTACGTCCTGACCGCTTCGAGGCATTCCGCGACATGATCGTCTCTGCGGTACGCGAGTTTCCCAGCCGCTACCCAGGGCTGGTGGACCATGAGGTACTGCTCGCGCCGCCTGATGCGCTCCTGTACGTCAGTCGCTGGCGCAGCGAGCAGGATCTGGTCGGCTACGCCGGCGAGCACTGGCGTGACCAGCCCGTGGTTCTGCCGGGCGAGGACGAGTACCTTGTCGCACCACTTCAGGTACGGCACTTCACGCTCGCATCTCTGAAGGTGGCGAGTGTGCCGCGTTCGGATGAGGAGTTCGGCAGTTCTGCTGCCCCGACTGCACCGGGGCGGTAGACAGGCGGGACGACTCGGGACGACTCGGGGTGATCCCGCGGACGAGGAGTGGGCGGTGATCAAGCCGCATCTGCCGCTGGGAGGGCATCTCCGGTCGGCCGGCCCCGGATCCGCTGCCAGGAAGGGGGCGGGCCGGCCACCCGCTACGACTCTAGGCAGGCACCCCGTCGGCCCGGCGGGCTGCCGCGGCACGCGCCGGGATGTAGGCCCACAGGGCGACGCCGATGAAGATCACCTGTTCGGGAATCCTGAACCACAGGGGCGTCGCCGGCTCCCCGTTGAACGGGAGCCGCTCGACGGCCGCGTGGATGTTGGCCGGGAGCATGACGACGAACAGCGCGGCGAGGCCGAGCCCGGCCGTCGGCCGGGTGGCCTCCCGGACGAGTCCGGCGGCGCCGAGGAGCTCCAGGATGCCCGTCGCGTAGACCGCGAGGCGGGGGAACGGCACGAACGGCGGGACCATCGCGACCAGGTCGTGGTGGCCGGGCATGGGGCCGAGGGCGGACGGGACGAAGTGCGCGCTCGCCGTGAACACCAGCATGACCGCGAGGCCATGCAGGACGGACACCCGCCAGGTCGCGAACCGTTGGACGCCGAACGCGCCGAGCAGCCGGAACAGCACGGTGGGAACAGCGATGAGCATGAGTGTGCCGAACATGAGAGGAGAATCCTTTCGGTAGGTCGGTCGTGTTCAGGCAGCGGTGAAGAACAGGCCCGCGCCGTACGCTCGGCGGGCGGACAAGAAGAAGCCGTCAGGGTTGGCCGGGCCGCCGTCCTCGGCGACCTGCCGCGCGCCGGGACCGGTGACCCGGGGTGATGTTGCGCGCCGTCGACGCCCCCGTCTGAAGAGCGGGCCCCGGGGTGACGTCCAGCCTGGGAGCGGCGTACGGGCGGGGCCGTGCCGGCCACCCGGAGACCTTGGAGAGCATCAGAAAGCGGGGGACGTCCGTGAGTGACCGCAGTTCGAAACGGGACGCCATGACGAGTGTCCGGGCTTGCGGCGGCGCGGAGTTCGGGGTGATCCAGCCTAATGTGGGCACGGCGAAGGGCCTCTTTCGGGAGGTTGCGCGGATGGACTCCCAACAGAATGGATAATAGCGTTATCTGCTATCCGTTGCCGAGGAAGTGAGTGAATGAAGGTCTCCGAGCTCAGTCGACGCACCGGCGTGCAAGTGCCGCTGATCAAGTACTACTTGCGCGAAGGGCTGCTGCCCCCGGGCCGGGCCACCGCGTCCAACCAGGCCGAATACGGCGAAGACCACGTGCACCGGCTCCGGTTCATCCGCACCCTGATCGGGACGCGCGGCCTGTCGACCAGCGCGACGAAGGAGATCCTGGACGCGATCACCGCCGAACAAGAGGATCTGCACCAGGTCTTCGGGATAGCGCTGGGCGTACGTCCTACCAAGAAGGAGGAGGACACCGGCACCGAAGGGCCCTCGAAGGAGCCGGAGCCGGCGGGCCTGGCCGACGCACGCAAGCTGATCGCCGAAATGGAGTGGGAAGTCTCCCAGGGCAACCCGGCCGCGCACACCCTGGCAGAGGTCCTGGCCGCACTCGCCGACCTGGGCGCCGACATCGACTGGCGCGGCCTGCTGCCCTACGCCCGGCTCGCCGACAGCATCGCCGACGTGGACGTGCAGCAGATGCGTGGCGAGCGCGACCTGCTGGCCCAGGCCGAACGGGCCGTTCTGGTCTCGATCCTCCTCGAACCCGCCCTGCTGGCCCTCCGCCGCCTGGCCCAGGAAGCCAAGTCGGCCCGACGCTTCGGCGGCGGCCGGCCCGGCGAGCCGGACTCGACATGAACGACAAAGCAGCGGCTCACAAGGCCCATGCTCCCCTCAACGTGCGGTTCCCGACCGGGAAATGATCAGCAGAGCACCGCTGCTACGGTGGATCGATGGCATCGATCAAGCAGTTCCAAGTCACCTTCGACTGCGCAGAACCAGAGCGCGTCGCTCGTTTTTGGTGCGAGGTGTTGGGGTACGTCGTACCGCCGCCACCGAAGGGGTTTGCCACGTGGGACGCTTTCGATCGCTCGCTGCCACCGGAGGATCAGGGTGCATGGTTCGCCTGCAGTGACCCCTCAGGTGTGGGCCCGCGACTGTTCTTCCAGCGCGTTCCCGAAGGCAAGGTCGTCAAGAACCGGCTGCATCTCGACGTGCGGGTCGGCACCGGACTTGTGGGTGAAGAGCGTCTGGCCACGCTTGAAGCCGAATGCGCACGACTGGTCGCGCTCGGCGCGGTACGCGTGCGACTACTGCCTGCCGATGACGACAACGAGTCGTGCCTCGTGATGCAGGACATCGAGGGCAACGAGTTCTGTCTCGACTGAGCGTCCGCCGAGACGGCGCGACGGGGAGCCGTCTCCCTTGAGCCCCTCTGAAGGGCTTATCGCCGTCAAGGAGGGGCGCGACGCCTTGCAGGGCCAGGGATGCTGTACGTCGGCGGCTGCTTCGGAGCCGACCGCCGACGCGGAGGTGGGCGACGTGTGCGGATGCGGTCCTGTGCCTGCTGCAAATGTCCGTCCACGCATGCCCATTCGGCCCGGCTTCCCGTGGGGCGCGCCTGCACCTCGATGTGCGAGCCCATGACCCGGCGATGCCCCGGTGTGCTGAGTGCGTCTTCAGCCACCAGCAGGCGCGGAGCGGGCCGCCGCGCGGGCGAAGACGAGCGCCGCGAGGGTCAGTCCGCCCAGTGCCGCGGCGGTGCCTGGGTATCCGCCGGCGGCAAGACCGACGCCCCCGAGGCCGGCGCCGAGGAAGACGCCGAAGCTCATTCCGGCGGCGTTGAGGCTCAGCGCTGCGCCCCGTAGCGAGCCGCAGCGGCGTACCAGCAGCGTGGTGACACAGGCGGCCACCGTCGCGTGACCGGCGCCGATGAGCGCGGTCAAGGGAAGCGCCAGGAACAGGGAGTCGGTGAAGAAGACGCCTACGAGAGCCGACAGCGCCACCAGCAGGGCGAGTGTCATGAGCCGCTCGGTGGGGATCCGTGGCCGCTCGGAGCTCAGCAGTCGGCCGGCGACGAGGTTGCCCAGGAAGAACGAGGTGCCGCTCAAGGTCCAGACGATGGCGAAGGGACCGGGGTCCAGTCCGAAGCGCTCGCCGTAGAAGGCGGCGAGGTACGCGAGGTAACCCATGAACGCCGCCGTGCGCAGCATGGCCACGCAGAGGAGCGGGACCACTCCGGGCAGGGCGGCGAGCGACGTGAACGACGCGAGATAGCCCGGCCGCGTCGCCTTGTCCCCGTCTTCTCCGGCCTCCTGCTCGGCGCGCCGAGGACGGCGGCCTCGCAGGAGGAAGTAGAGGGCCAGCGCGGAGGCGACCGTGGCGATCGCCCACAGGTCGCCCTGCCAGCCCCACAGCACGGCAGGCAACGCCACGAGGGGCGCGGCCAGGAGCGCCGTGAGCGACTGGGTGGCGGTGACGAGGGTCGCCGCACGGCCCGCGGCGGCGTCGTTGTCGAAGCGGTCGGCCGCCGCGGCCGTGAGCGCCGGATTGAGCACGGCCGTACCGGCGCCGACGAGCAGACAGAACACAGTCAGCAGCAGCAGTTCGCCGGTGGCGCCCAAGGCGGCGGACAGGGCCAGCACACCGAGTCCGCCCGCGGCGGCCCAGTCCTTGCGTACGCGGTCGATCAGCGGAGCCAGTGCGGTACCCACGGCCAGGGCGGCGAGACCGCCGAGGCCGCGTAGCTGGCCCAGGGCCGCGACGCTTCCGTCCGCCGTGTCCGCGATGGGCACGAGGAAGGTGCTGTAGATGGTGAAAGGCACCAGGCCCACGGCCGAGGCGAGCATGAACGGCCACAGGACGCGGGCCATCCGCCAGTCGCTCGGCACGGCACCGGCGTTTGTCACGGCGTCCGCCGGGTCCGGCGCGGCTCCGGCGGGCTGTTCCGCCGAACCGGCGGTGCCGTCTGTCGCCGGTGGCTTCGTCTCGTTGCTCACGCCTGCTCCGCCCGGTACCGGTACAGCGCGGTCTCGTCGGCGCTGAACTGGGAGAAGGGGAAAGGCTCCGCGGACAGCGCGGTGACGCCGGTGCCCAGGAAGGCGCGGGCGACCGCACTGCCGGTCTGCGCGTACAGCACCAGCGGTATCTCGTGCTTGCGGCAGTGCTCCAGGATGATGTCGAAGGTGCCGTTGCCGAGGGTCATGCCCGTGGCGACCACCGCGTCGGCGGCGGTCAGTACCTGGGTCATGTCGTCGGTGACGTAATCGCCCCAGTTGGTGGTGCGCAGATTGAGGTCGCAGGGCAGTGGGACGCCGCCCTGCTCGCGTATGGCCGCGACCAGCGGATTGACGACGCCGATGAGGGCGACCTTGGCACCGGCGGGGATGTCGAGCAGACCGGCGACGGCCGCGTCCCTCGCCTGAGCCCGGGTTTCGGGCGTGCCGGTCGGCAGCGTGACCGTCTCCGCGGTGGCGGCGCTGCGGTGCGGCTGGGCGCGGGCCAGGTAGGCGTCGAGGGCGGCGATGCGCACGGCGGGCGACTCGTGCCCTATGAGGTGGTCGAGAGTGTGGCCGGAGGCGTCGGCGCAGAAGCCGGGGGCGAGATCGCCGGGTTCGAAGGAGCAGGCGCCGAAGGCGTCGCCGGACCTCAGGATCAGGTAGTGGTTGCGGTAGGTCACCTGGCTTCCGGCGAGCCGGGTGGTGTGGTGAAGCCAGAACGCGCTGGTGACGCTCAGTTCCTGAGGAGGAGGCCCGTAGGCGCCGTCGAGGACGGCCTGCTGGAGCTCCGGTACGGAGTGCGGCTGAAACAGAGACATGTCGGGTTCTTCCTGTGTGACAGGGGGTGGTGCCAGGGGTGGATCAGGGCAGCTCTGCCAGTCGCTCGGCCGGTACGGCAGCTGCGCGAGTGTCGGACGGCCGGCGGGTACGCGAGCCCGGCATGATCCGAACGAGAGGGCTTAGACGGTTCCGGGGACGAGGAGAGGTTCGCCGCGCAGCGGTGCGCAGTCGCGGGGCGGCCAGTCCATCGCCGACCAGGGGTGGCGCAACTCGTCCTGTGTCGTGACCTCATGGGGGCGCATCGAGCCGAGGCCGATGGCCCGGGGATGGTGGGCGTAGGCGCTGTCGACGTAGCGGTGTCCGGTGTCGGCGGCGAGGAAGACGTACGTCCTGGAGTCGTCGCGTTCGCGCTCCCAGAGCGTGGCCAGATAGGCCGCGCCGGCCGACAGTCCGGCGAAGATGCCGCTGGTCCGCAGGAGTTCGACGGCGCCGGACATGGCGTAGTCGAAGTTGACCCAGTGGATGCGGTCGTACAGCTCGTGGCGGACGTTCTGGAAGGGGATGGAGCTGCCGATACCGGCGATGATCATGTCCGGGTCGGTGACGTGCTCCGCGCCGAAGGTGACGCTGCCGAAGGGCTGGATCCCGACGAGCGTCACCTCGCGGCCTGCCTCGCGCAGATAGGTGGCGACGGCCCCGGTGGACGCCCCGGTGCCGACCGCGCCCACCAGGGCCAGCGGCCCCTCGGGGACTTCCTTGCCGATCAGGTCGGCGACGTCGCGGTAGCCGAGGTAGTGGACGGAGTCGTGGTACTGCCGCATCCAGTGATGGCCGGGGTTCTCCTGGAGCAGTTCGCCGATCCGCTCGACCCGCAGGTTCTGGTCCAGGCGCAGGTTCTTGGAGGGGCGGACCTGTTCCAGGGTCGCGCCGAGGACCTCCAGCTGGACGCGAAGCGTCCGGTCGACGGTCGTCGAGCCGACGATGTGGCATTTCAGTCCGTACCGGTGGCAGGCGAGGGCAAGCGCGTGGGCGTAGATGCCGCTGGAGCTGTCGATGAGCGTGTCACCCGGCTCGACCTGGCCGGTCTCCAGGAGGTGACGGACGGCGCCGAGCGCCGAATAGAGCTTCATCGTCTCGAAGCGCAGACAGACCGCTCCGGGCGGAACGGCCACCACAGCGGGTTCCTTGACCGCTTCGGCTATGTGCTCGTGCATGTCCTGCTCCTTCGGGTCAGGCGGCGTGATGGTGGCGCAGCTTGAAGAGGTACGCCTGGCAGTTGTCGCCCTCCCAGGTCTGGCGATGCGTGATCTCCGGCCGGAACCCGGCCTCGATGGCGTACGCGACGATGTTCTTGAGCTCCGAGGTGTTGGACACGATCAGGTGGATCTCACCGTCGGGCGCGAGCAGGTCTCCGTCGGTGATCCGGTCGAAGAAGCGCTTCACGATGCCGATGCCCATGCAGACGTTGCGCATGACCGTTGGGTCGTCACTCGTCTTCGCGCTCACCGCGGGTGGGTTGAAGGTGATGACGTCGAGCCGGGCGGAGACGGGGAACTCCTCGAAGAGGTTGGAGACCAGCGGCCGGAAGACCGTGCCGGCGCGGTCGCCCACGATTCGCTCGTAGTGGGCGGTGGCTGTGGCGACGCTGTCCGGGTGGATGTCGGCCGCGTAGATCTCGCGGGCGCCCATGAGGCCGGCGATCACGGCCTCGACCCCGAGTCCGGCGCCGATGGCCGCATATGACCGGCCCTCGAGCGGGATGGTGCCGTCCAGCAGCCGGTCGTGGATGATGCGGCTGGTGTCGCCTGGCTTGAAGACGCCCGGGGGCAGGTCGAACGTCCAGCCGTTGTACGTGTACGTGCGGTGGGTGTGGATGTCGGACTTCGAGCCGTTGATGGCGAGGATCTCGTCCCGGGGGAGGGTCTCGGGCAGCGCGTCGAGCAGTGCCCGGGCGTCGGTCTGTGCGGCCGTGTCGC
This sequence comes from Streptomyces sp. NPDC006283, assembly GCF_040613325.1. NCBI lineage: Bacteria > Bacillati > Actinomycetota > Actinomycetes > Kitasatosporales > Streptomycetaceae > Streptomyces > Streptomyces sp. NPDC006283. The sequence continues at coordinate 71,881 of NZ_JBEXRZ010000003.1, forward strand.
CTGATGCGGTCCGGTCGGTCATGTGTCCTCCGTGATGGGGGATGTCGTGATGGGGGATGCGGTGGATGGACGTCGGGAGGGTCGGGCGCCGGGCACGGATGGGGCGGTCGGATCAGTGGCCGCCAGGGCCGTACTGAGGTCCATGGCGCCGACCAGTTGCCGTGTCAGGGCGGCCCGGGGGGCGTGCAGCACCTGGTCGGGTGTGCCGTGTTCGACGACGTGTCCGCCGTCGATGACGACGATGTGGTGGGCGACGGCGGCGAGGAGTTCCAGGTCGTGGCTGACCCAGAGCAGCGCGGTGCCGTGCTCCTCCCGGAGCCGGGAGAGTTCGCCGAGAACCGCTCGGGTCGCGTCGACGTCGAGGGCGGTGGTGATCTCGTCGCAGATCAGGACGTCGGGTGCGGCCAGCACGGCGCGGGCGAGCGCCGCCCGCTGGAGTTCACCCCCGGACAGGCCACCGGGACGGCGCTCCACTGTGCCGGGGTCCAGTTCCAGACGCTCCAGCAGTTCCAGGGCCTCGCGCCGTGCCTCACCGGCGTTCCGGCCCCGTAGCCGTACGGCGGTGCGGGCGACCTGTTCGGCGACCGGGCGCCGCTCGTCGAAGGAACTGCGTACCTCCTGCCAGACGTACTGCACCCGTTGTTTCTGCTCGGTGGTGCGGTGGCGTGCGACGGGCAGCGGACGGCCGTTCAGGAGTATCCGGCCGCGGTGGCGTTCGTGGAGTCCGGCGACACAGCGGGCCAGGGTGGTCTTGCCGCTGCCCGACAGGCCGGCCACGCCGACACATGCTCCGGCGGGCAGCCGGACGTCGACCCCGCGCAGCACCGGGCCGCGGCCACGGGTGTGGAGGTGCGCGGAGAGCTGCTGTACGTCGAGCACCGGAGGCTCGTCGGGGTTGCGGGGCCTGTGCCGTGAGGCGGTCACCGGGCGCCGGGCGGGCAGGGCGTCGGCCGCGTCACCCGACGCGGTCACCCGTCCACGGTGCAGGACGACGACATGATCGGCGAGTGCTCGGACCAGGTCGTGGTCGTGGCTGAGCAGCAGGATCGCCAGGCCCGTGCGGGCGAGTTCGGCCAGTTCTGCGGCGAGCCGCATACGGGTCACCGGGTCGAGCCCGGTGCTCGGCTCGTCCAGCACGAGCACCCGGGGCCGGCACACCAGGGTCTGGGCGAGCGCCACGCGCTGGCGCTGCCCTCCGGAGAACTGGTGCGGGAAGCGCCGCTCGGTGCCGCTTCCGGTGGGCAGTTGTGCGGCCCGGAGGGCTTCGGCGACCGGGGCGGGTCCTGCGGCGCGATGCAGTCCGGCGAGTTCGGCGAGGACGGCGCCGGTGCGGCGGGCCGGGTTGAGGGCGCTGCCCGGGTGCTGGGGCATGTAGGCGACCACCCGCCCGCGCAGCCCTGCCGCTTCCTCCGTGATCCCGTCCTCGTCCACGGCGGTGACGGAGCCGGCCCTCACCCGGCCGCCGAGGCGCACGCCGGGGCCCGCCTCGCCCAGCAGCGCCAGGGCGGCCGTGGTCTTGCCGCTGCCGGAAGGGCCGACGAGCGCGGTGACCCGTCCCTGGTACAGGTCGAAGTCGACCGCGTCGAGGAGGACGGCATCCCCGGCCCGCGCGGTGAGCCCGCGCACGGTGACGAAGGGTCCTACGGGGGTCATCGAACAGCCTCCTGCGTGCGGCGGGAGCGGGCCAGCAGACGGTCGGCCAGCAGGTTGAGCCCCACGGTGAACATGACGAGCATCAAGGCCGGCGCCAGCACGGCCCACGGCTGGAGCAGCAGGCCCTCACGGCCGCGGGCGATGCTCACCGCCCAGTCGGGCGCGGTCGGGTCCAGTCCAAGGCCCAGGAAGTTGGCCGAACCGACGAGGAAGACGGCGAGGGTGACACGGGTGCCGATGTCGGCGGCGACCGGGGACAGCACGGAGCGTGCCACGTAGTCGAGTTGGATGCGGGCACGGGACTCACCCTGCAGCCGCAGCGCCTCGGCGACGGGGGAGCCGGCCGCGTCCAGGGCCGCGGCCCGCACCAGCCGTGCCACGGGCGGCACGTTGACAGCGGCCACGGCGAGGGCGATGGCGACGGGTGACCCGCGCCAGCCGACCGCCACCACGCTGATCACGAGCAGCGTGGGTACGGGGAGCAGGACGTCCAAGGGGCGGATCAGAAGCTCGTCGGCCCACCGGTGGCGTGCGGAGGCGGCCGGCAGCCCGACGAGCCCGCCCACCAGGTAGGCGACCGCGACCGCGCCGAGCGCCATGCCGAGCGCGCTTCGTCCGCCGTGCAGCAGCAGGGCCAGCACGTCGCGGCCCAGTCCGTCGGTGCCGAGCGGGTGTTCGCCGTCACTGCCCGCGTACGGCATGAACGCCCCGGGAGCCGCCGGCTGGGCGAGCAACGGTCCGATGAGGGCGATGCCGACCGGTACCACCAGCAGCAGCCCGCCGACGGACGCCACCGGCATGGGAATTGCCTTCACCGAAGGACCTCCGTCCGTGGTACGAGTCGATGACAGACCAGATCGGCCGCCAGACTGAACAGCAGGGCTGCCACGGCCACCACGAGGGCCAGGCCCTGGACGGTGGGCACGTCCCGGGCCTCCACGGCTCCGACGAGCGCGGTGGCCACCCCGGGAATCGCGAAGACCGCCTCGACGATCAGCACGCCGCCGACCAGGTTGTCGCCCACCCGGGCCAGCTCCTGGATGCCGGGGACCGCGGCGTTGGGCAGCACGTGCCGCAGTAGCAGCGTCCGGCGCGGCACACCCAGGCGCCGTGCCTGGATGACGTAGTCGGCCTCGAGGACCGTCACCATTCCTGCCCGTACCTGACGGGAGAGCAGACAGATCAGGCGGGCCGCCACCACGGTGACCGGCAGCACCAGCAGCGCCGGCTCGACGATCAGGTCCGCCGCACCGACACCGACCCAGGTCGCCGGCAACAGGCCAAGCCGCAGCGACAGACCGGCCACGAGCAGCAACGCGAGCACGAAGTCGGGTACGGCGTTCAGCGCGAGCGTCACGGACGTGACCACCCGGTCGAGGCGGCCGCCCTCCCGCAGCCCGGAGACAATGCCGAGCAGCACCGCGAGCGGCACGACCACCGCGAAGGTCACCGCGGCCAGCACCAGCGTGATGCGGGCCGACTCGGTCAGGACGTCCAGCACCGGGCCGCCGCTGACCAGCGACGTGCCGAGGTCACCGGTGAGCACGCCCTGTGCCCAGTCCGTGAAGCGTTCCAGGGCCGGCCGGTCCAGCTGGAGCTGCTCACGCAGCGCCGCCACCTGCTCGGGCGTGGCGTCCTCGTTGTTGCGGACATCGGCCGCGTCGCCGGGCAGCAGCGAGGTCAGCAGGAACACCAGCACCGCGAGCAGGACCAGTTGTACGGCTCCGACGGCGAGCCGCTGCGCCGCGTACCCACGCATGATCAGGCCAGCCACACCTTGTCGAAGCGGGCCGAGTCCAGTGTGTTCGGCGGCGCCTCCTTGACGCCGCGCACGCGGGAGGACACGGCGTTCAGCCAGTCGGGGTGGCCCCAGATCAGCAGGCCGCCCTCCTCGTGGATGGTCCGCTGGAGGTCCCCGTACAGCCGAGTGCGCTCGGCCTCGTCGGTCGTGGACCGCGCCTCGTCGAATGCCGCGTCGAAGTCCTTGCGACGCCAACCGGACGCGTTGAAGGCGGACTTGGTGAGGAGACGGTCGTTGATGTACGTGGGGATCGTCATGGCACCCGATCGGTGGCTGCCCATCGCGCCCTTGGTCAGCTGCTCCTTGAAGTAGGTCTCCGAGGAGCCGGTGGTGACCTTGACCCGCAGTCCGGCGTCGGCGGCCTGCTCGGCGAACAGGGTCGCCGCCTCGACGAAGCCGCCGGCCACGGACGACGTGTAGAGGGACAGGGGCTTGTTCAGCACTCCCGCCTTCTTCAACAGCGCGCGGGCCTCGGCGACATCGCGCGTCCGCTGCGGGATGTCCTGCGCGTAGTACTGGTAGCCCTTGCCGAACAGGTCGTTGCCGACCACGCCCTGGCCCGCCAGGACGACCTCGACCAGCTTCTCCCGGTCGGCGAGCAGCTTGAAGGCCAGGGTGACATCGGGGTTGTCGAAGGGCTCCTGGTCGCACTTCATGACGATCGCGTGGGCCGTGCTGCCCTTCGCGGCGATGATGCGGACCGACGTGTCGGCCTGTGCGGTACGGGCGAAGGTCGGCGTCATCTCGTAGCCGTACTCCGCCTCGCCGCCGCGCAGGGCGTTGCCGCGGGCGTCGGCGTCGGCGGACAGGATGCGCAGCTCATCGACGTACGCCCCGCCGTCCCAGTGGCCGTCGAACCGCTCGGCGGCGAACGACCGGCCCGCCTGGAAGGACTTCAGCCGGAACGCTCCGGTACCGACGGGCTTCGCAGGGTCGCGGTAGCGCGTACTGACGATGGCAGTGCCCAACGTGCCGAGCAGCGCGGGAAGTTCGGCACTGGGCCTGCTGAGCGTGAGCTCCACGACGTTCTTGCCGACTCCTCGGCTCTTCTTCAGATCGATGACCGACAGCAGGCCCTGCGCGAAGTGGTCGGTCGCCCTCGGGTCGAGAATGCGGCCGAAGCTGAACAGCACGTCCTCGGGCGTGAGCTTCTTTCCGTCGTGGAAAAGCGCCTCACGGAGCGAGAACCGCCATACGGTCGCCTCGGCGTTGGACTCCCACTTCTCGGCGAGCCGCGGCACCGGCGCCATGGTGGCGTCCAGGTCCACGAGCCGGTCGAACATGGCCTTGGTGCGCGCCATGTCGATGGCGAGGGCCTCGGCGTGCGGGTCGATGGTCTCGGCTTCACCGCCGCCGGTGAACAGTGCTCGGAACTGCCCGCCGCGCCTGGGCTCGGCTCTGTCGTGAGCTGCGCTGCTTCTCCCCGCGCCGGCTCCGCAACCGGTGAGCGCCAGCGCCCCGGCCGTACCGGCGGCACCGGCCAGAGCAAGAAACTCTCTGCGGTTACGGAAGGTTGACATGCTGCTCCCCTGGCTGAGACGACGTGGTCCCCCGCCGCCTGTTTCGCCACCAGGCGGACGGCGGGGACCCGGACAGCATCACCGATAATGAAAATGATTGTCAATTCAGTGTGGCTGTATCGAGGGCCCACACGTCAACGGCCACCCGGTGGAGCACCGGGCGGCCGCTGGTCGTCGGGGGAGGGGCCGCATGACGAACGTCATGGTCAGGGCGTGCCCTGCGTCATACGGTCCCCGCCCGATCGGTCGGTAACGTGCACCCGCCACGCTCGATCGGATGTCCCGGATGCCCGCAGATCTGTCCCCGCTCATAGCCGCCACCACGCGGTGGCTGACGCGTGCTTTCCCGGCCGCCGGCGGCGCGTTCGCGGCTGTTCTGTCCGAGGCCCAGGCGCGCCAGGCCGTCACGGTTGCCGCGTGGCTGCGTTACCCGACAGTCGTGGACGCGGCCTTGGTGATGATGGCCGGCCCCGGTGGATCCGCACGGCTCGACTGGATCGCAGGAGCGCAGGTGCACGAGGGAGCCGGCGTCGAGGACCGGGCCTGGCGGAGCTGGGTGGACGAGGTCGTCGCCAGCTGGGCAGGCTGCATGCTCGCTGCCCCCGCCACGGCCAGGGAGGCGGTGGAAGTCGTTGCGCACTGTGAGCACACCGCCGTCGGGCCGGTCGCTTTCCGGCGCCTGACGGCGCCGGACGATCACGACTTGTCGGCTGCGGCCCTGCTGCGTCACCCGGAGCTGCTGGAGCCGATAGCCGGTCTGCATCGAGCGGGTCTCGTCGACCGGCTCCGCCCCGGCCCGGCTCCGGCTCGCTGAGGAATACGGCGTCTCGGCAGGCGCTCAGGCGCCGAGCTTGCCCACTGCGTCGCGCAACGACGCCGCCGGCCGTGTCACGTCCTTGGGGGCGGGTGACGAGGTGCCCAGTCAGCTCTACGAGACCCCCGGATGACGCAACGGCGGCGGCGCCGGGACAACGCGTTGCGCAGGCGATGGGTCGAACCGCCTGCAGGCGGCATGTGTCATGCCCTTCGCCGGCCCCGTTGGTGCACAGGCAGAAGTCCGTCGTCCCCGGCCGGTCCGACACCGAGGGCGACACCGCCCCTCGTTCCGTGCACAGGATCGGGTACACGAACCGGTGGGTGACGCCGTCCGGCCGTGTGCCGGCGTCCGTGGCGGAAGGGAGCAACGGTTGAACGGCAGGGTTTCGATTCGTGATGCCGTGAGGCAGCAGACGGACGTCATGATGGAGCGGTTGGCGCAATGGGTCCGTATTCCTTCGCTGTCCTGCGACCCCGACCACGCGGTGGACGTCACCCGTTCGGCGCGCTGGCTGTCGGCGTCCTTGCGGGACTCGGGGTTCCCCGTGGTCGAGGAATGGCGGACGGCCGGCCTCCCCGCCGTCTACGCGTGCTGGCCCGCCGACGACCCGGGTGCCCCGACCGTGCTCGTCTACAGCCACCATGACGTCAATGCGGTCATCGACGAGGAGTGGCACGAGACCGAGCCCTTCGCCGGTGTGCTGCGCGAAGGGCGGTTGCACGGGCGGGGCGCCTCGGACGCGAAAGGGCAGGTGCTCTGCCACTTGTGGGCGCTGCGGGCGCACCTCGCGGCAACGGGTCGCCGCGCGCCCGCGGTCACGGTGAAGTTCTTGATCGAGGGGGAGGAGGAGATCGGCTCCGTACATCTCGACAGCCTGTTGGCCCGGCATCGCCGCGAGCTGCGGGCCGACGTGGTCATGGTCTCCGACACGATGTTGTGGTCCACCGACAAGCCGGCGGTGTGCACCGGCGTGCGCGGCGCGGTCAGCGCGACGCTCACGGTGAGCGCGGCACGGCACGACATCCACAACGGTGCCGTGGCCGGAGCGGCCGGCAATCCGCTCACCGAGCTGTCCAGGCTGCTCGGTTCGCTGCGTGAGGAGAACGGACGTGTCGCCGTCCCCGGGTTCTACGATCAGGTGGAGGACCCGTCCGCGTCCGAGCGGGCGCAGCTTGCCGCCATCGCACCGAACGAGCCGCAATGGCTTGCCCGGACCGGCGCCTTCGGCGCACGGGGGGAGACCGGCTTCAGCATCCTGGAGCGGGTATGGCTGCGGCCCGCCGCGGAGGTGACGAGCCTGCTGGGCGGCCGTCCCGAGCTTCCCGGGCTGGGTGTCATCCCGGCCACCGCCACGGCAGGCCTCGTGTTCCGTCTGGTGCCAGGCCAGCAGGCGGATGACATCGCACAGTGTGTGCGCCAGTGGGTCGAGCAGCGGGTCGGCTCCGGCTTCACCTTCGATCTCGATCTTCCCTCCAGCCGGTCCGACCCCTATACGACGCCCACGGATCACCCTGCCTTCACGGCGCTGGAGCAGGCGATCAGCCGCGCCCTTGGGGCGCCCCCCGTCCACATGCGCAACGGCGGCGCGGCTCCCGCCGCCCAGCTGGCCCGGGCCGTCGAGGCACCCGTGCTCTTCTACGGCACCGGTCTGCTGGAGGACGGCTGGCACAGCGCCGACGAACGCGTCGAGGTGCAGGCTCTTGTTCAGGGCGCCGAGACCTTGGCCCACTGGCTGTCCGCCCTGCCGGCGGCGATGGCGTGAGGGCCCGACGTTGCGCGGACCCACGGAAGAGCGGGGCACGCCGTTCGGCGGTGTCGCAGAGCACGCCCCGGCCTTCGCGCCCACTCATGCCTCGAAGGCCATGGTTTCCGCCAGCCGTTGCTCCAGGGCGGCCAGCCGCCCCGCGGACCCGCTGATGACGGCGTACCGCCAGGTGTGGCCGTCCAGCGGCGCATCCATGTAGAAGACAACGCCGTCACGCCGTTCGCGGCACCACGCCAGTTCGTTGTGCTCGAGCAACCGCACCGCCTGTGCGAAGGTGTACGTCTTCGCCGACCGGCGGCGGCCCAGGAGCCAGGCGGGGTGAACCAGGCCGGCCGTGCGGGCGAGTCGGGTGACCATGGCGTGCGGTGTCGTGGTGGCCGTCCGCCGTACGTTGCTCTCGTTGGCGAACAAGGTGCCGTCGTGCGTGATCACCGCGTCCAGACTGAACGGGCCGGCATAGCCGTGGTGCGCGAGGTGGTCGCCGAGCTTCACACCCCACCGTACGAGTTCGTCCGCCGCCGTCGCCGCGAGCCCTCGCAGCGGCGCCTCGTACCCGATGAACGAGCCCTCCCTGGTCCGCATTTCACCGCTGTACGCCACGGTGCTGCCCTGGGGCCCAGTGCTGAGCTGGATGCTGACGGAGTGCGCCACGTCCAGCCGTTCTTCGATGACCCACATTCCGTCAAGACCGGGGCCGGCGTCGGGCAGCTGTGGCTGTGACGCCGAAAGGAAGGTCATACCGTGCCCTCCGGCCGACCGGTCCGGCTTGAGCACCACCGGACCGTGCTTGCGCACCATCCGCTCGACGAGCGCGCGAAGGTCCCGGTGGTGGCAGACAACGCCCTCCGGCATCCTCATGCCGAGCGCCGAAGCAACGTCGCGGAAGCCCGACTTCGTGTTGAGCGACGAGACGATGCGCAACGCCTGCGGAGTGGGGCCGTTCAGCCCGTACGGGGTGACGGGTACGCCCACCTCCCGAGCAAAGCCGACGCAGGAGCTGTCCAGCGCCGTCGGCAGCAGCGAGATGCCCGGTCGCTCATGCACCAGCTTCCGGACCTCGTCCGTCAAGCCGGCCCCCCTCACCGCGTCTGCCATCGACGCGCCCGGACAGGGCGGCACAACGACAACAGCCAGCTGTTCCGGGTGCACGTCCAACGACTGCGCCGCGTATCGCTGGAAGGCGGCACTGAGGGGCACAGGAGTCAGCAAAACGTCACCCGGCCCCAGCAGCCACATCTTTCGCGGTGCCTGCTCAGCCCATCCGTCGAGCACCTCTGATGCTTCGAGGCCGAGGGCGAGGTCGGAAACGAAGTTTGCGTACACCAACGCAGGGCTGTGGTCGTCCGGTGTCTGCTGCGTCATCTTCCTCCCTTCACGGAACCCGCCGCACGGATTCAGCAGGCAGGGACACCGTTGTCGAGATCCGGCGATGCGGTCATGAACAACAGGTAACCGTTCGGCGCACACGGAAACGACCTGAGAGCCCATGCCGTGCAGGCGTGCGGCACGAGCGCGGCAGGGATTGGCGGGAATGTGTCCTGCGGGCGACTCATGGGGAGGCGCGCTACTGCTCGCCCGTGTGTGGGTGGGGGAGCAGGTCGCCGTGCTGCGCTGGTGGGCGGAACAGGCACCCCGTCCCTGCCCGCCGAGGAGGTCGTGCGGATGCTGCTCGGCCTGGCACCGCACGGCCGGTACTGGGCCGGCGGCTTCGAGACGCCGGCCTGAATCCAGGCGGGCTCGCGCGGTGGTGACCGGCACCGGCACGGGGCCGGCGCCGGGGCGGCCGTGGCGGAGCTGGATCAGCCCAGCCCCAGCCGCCGTGCGTCCCGCTCCGGTCGGACGGCGGCCAGGGTCTCGGGCAAGAACCGGGACGCCTGGCGGGACGCCTGAGAGCGGCCGCCAGTACCTTGCTGGAGAGCGGCACTTCAGCGGTCTGTCAGTGGCGCGTGCGCGTGAGTTCACGCCTGCCGCCGGTGAGAGCGACCCGCAGGCCGTCGTCGGTGACCGTGACCTCCGTCAGTCGGAGGCCGAGCGCGTCGGCGTCCTTCTGGTGCTCGGGCCCGTCCGGCGGGGCGAGAGCGTCGACGGCCGACTGCACGCGATCGAGCAGGGCCGGTGGGGCGGCGGAGCCGAGCACCTCGCCGTCGATCACCGACAGCGCGACCCTGTCTTCGGCCACAACGGGCCGTACGCGGATCGCTGCCATGCCCCCGTGGACGGCCAGCTCCAGGGTCCCTGCCGCCGGGTCCGTGGTGACGCCGGAGACCATGGCGGCACCTTGGCCGTCGCCGGAGACGATCCGCCGGGTCACGGCCTCGGTGGACACGTCGGCGGTGACCCGGGAGCCCGACACCGTGGCGGTGTCCCGAGCCCGGTCGACGGTGACGTCGGACAGTCGCACGGAGACCGGAACGCCGGTGAAGCCGGCGACGTCCGCGTGACCCGAGACCGACAGTGAGGGGAGCGTGCCGTTGAGGACGGCGAGCAGCGCCGGACGGGAGCCGAGTGACACGTCCGGTCCGGCGCCCAAGCGGCCGTCGAGGACGGTGGTCACCCGGTCGGCCACCGAGTGCCGGGCGACGGTCTCGCCCGCCCCGCAGCCCGACACCAGCACCGCCGCCGTGCCCACGGCGATGCGCCGCATGCGAGTGCGCCGGGCGGTCGCGAGCCGGCCGTTCATCGGCCGCCGTTCTTCTCGGGGCCGCGGATGCCCGCTCCGGCGTGTTCTTCGGCCGCGCCGGTTCCGTGGCCCGTGCTGTGCGCAACCGGTGCGGAGCCTTCGGCGTCGACGTGCGGGAGCAGCCGGTCCAGCCACTTCGGCAGCCACCAATTGACCCTGCCCAGCACGTACATGGCTGCCGGTACGAGGATCAGGCGTACGACCGTGGCATCGAGCACGATGCTCAGCGCGAGGCCGAGGGCGAGCATCTTGACGACGATGTTGTCGTTGAGGAGGAACGCCAGGAAGACACTGGTCATCACGAGCGCGGCGCAGGTGATCACCCGGGCGGTGGCGGCCAGCCCCCCGGCGACGCTGTCGTGGGTGCTCGCGCCGGCCCGCCACAGCTCGCGCACCCGGGAGAGCAGGAAGATCTCGTAGTCCATCGAGAGACCGAAGACGATCGCGAACATCAGTGCCGGGACGTAGGACTCGATGGGGACGTGCTCGTCGACGCCGAACAGGGAGGAGCCCCAGCCCCACTGGAAAACCGCGACCAGTACACCCCAGGCGGCGCCGATGGACAGCAGGTTGAGCACTGCCGCCTTCAGAGCGAGAACGGGTGTCCTGAAGACCAGCACCAGCAGGACGAAGGCCGCCGCCGCGACCACGCCGACGACCAGGGGCAGCCGGTCGGCCAGCAGGTCGCGGAAGGTGATCTGGCCGACCGTGGGGCCGGTCAGGTAGCCGCGCGCGCCGACGGGGTCGAGGGTGCGGGGCAGGATGCTGTCGGTGAGGTCGTGGACGAGGTCGGCGGTGTCCTGTTCCTGCGGGCCGGTGCGCGGCACGATCGCGGTGGTCAGCAGGGCTCTGTCCGCGGTGGCGGCCGGTGTGGCGACGGAGGCGACGCGCGGGTCTGCCGCGATCGCTGTTTGCAGGTCGCCCGCGATGCGGGACCGGGAGGCGTCGGGGACGGGGTGGTCCTTGTCGAGGGTGACGACGAGCGTGAGCGGGCCGTTCACGCCTGGTCCGAAGGCATCGGAGACCAGATCGTGTGCCCGGCGTGCGGTGGTGTCGGTGGCGGCAGCGCCGGCGTCGATGTGGGCCGTGCGCATGGAGAGGGCGGGCACCGCGAGAACGCCGAGCAGCATCAGCCCGCCGGCGAGTGCAAGCACCGGGCGGCGGCGGATGCCGGCCGCCCAGCGATACCAGAAGTCCTGTCCGCCGTCCGGTTCGTCGACGGGGCGGCGAATGTGCCGGCGGTCGATGTGCGGGCCGAACCAGCCGAGCAGCGCGGGGGTGAGGGTGAGCGAGGCGAGCGCGGCGGCGACGACGGTGACGCACGCGGCGGCGCCGAGCGCGCCCAGGAAGGAGATGCCGGAGGCGGCGAGCCCGGCCAAGGCGACCGCGACCGTGCCGGCCGCGACAAGGACGGCGCGTCCGCTGGTGGACACTGCGCGGCCGGCCGCCTCGCCGACGTCGCCGGTGTCGCGCAGCAGACGACGGTGTCGGGTGGTCAGGAAGAGAGCGTAGTCCAGGCCCACACCGAGGCCGATCATGCTGGCCAGGGTGGGTGCGGTGGTGGCGAAGTCGACGTGAGCAGCGGCGACTTCGAGGCCGAGCAGGCCGACGCCGAGGCCGGCGACCGCGGCCACCAGAGGCACACCGGCCGCCGCGACTGATCCGAAGCCGACGAGCAGTACCACGACGGCTGTGGCGAGGCCGATGAGTTCCGGCAGCCGGTCGGCGCCGGTGCCCTTCACAGCCTGCCCGAGCTGTCCGCCGTACTCGACCAGGACGCCGTCGTCCCGCAGATTCTGTACGGCCCGGTCCACCTGGTTCAGCCAGTCGCCGCCGTAGGTGGCCGGGTTGGCGTCGAGGGAAAGCTGCACCAGCGCCGTGCGGCCGTCGGCGGAGAGCGCCCCGGCGGAGGCTGACGGGCTGTACGGGTCGGCGGCGCCCAGGACATGGGGCAGTTTGCCGAGAGCCGACACGGTGGCGTCCAACTGCGGTCCGTGATCGGCCACGGTGCCGTTCGCCGTGTGCAGGACGATCGGCGACTGGGTGCCTTTGCCGGGGCCGGAGGCGTGCACCTTCAGCAGGTCGCTGCCGGTCTGCACCTGCGTTCCGGGAAGGGGGAACTCGTCGCTGTACTCGCCGCCGAAGGCGTGGGCCAGGCCGAGGGCGGCGGCGAGCAGGAGCAGCCAGGCGGCGACGACGCGGCGCGGACGCAGTGCGCACCAGCGGCCGGTGCGGTACAGCGCGCCCGGGCGCCGGCCGGACGGTGGCGGTGCGGCAGCCGGTGGTGGGGAGCCGGACGGCGGCGGAGAGGCCGCGGGGGAGGAGTGTGGGAGGGACATCGCTTCCTCAAGGAGGGGGAACGGGCGTGCGGCAGCACCGCGGCAGCAGTCTGGCCCGGATGTGCGAACGCAGTGTTCGGCGAATGTTCGGGGAGTGTGAGGCCGGCCGCCGGGCCTGGGGGAGAACCCGCCGGGCCTGGGGGAGAAGCGGCCGGCCGCGTTAGCATCGCGGGACGGCAGAGCGGTCAGGAGGACGGCCGCACCGGGCCGGCGCGCGTCGCGCAGGGGATCGGCCCCTGACCGGAGCCGAGAGACGGAGAGCAGCCTGTGCCGACCGAGGGGCCCGGCGCGGTGCCGTCCGGCCCGGCCGGCGCCGGGCCTCGCACCGGGCACGGACTGGTGCTGGTGGTGGAGGACGAACGCCGGATCGCCGAGCTGGAGCGGCTCTACCTGGCCCGCGAAGGGTTCGGTGTGCACGTCGAGGCGGACGGCGAAACCGGCCTGGCGCAGTTGGCCAGGTTGCGGCCGGTCGCGGTGCTGCTGGACATCGGCCTGCCGGGTGCGGTGGACGGGGTGGAGTTCTGCCGCCGGATGCGGGCAGCCGACGACTGGACTCCGGTGCTGCTGGTGACCGCCCGGGACGAGGAGGCCGACCGCGTGCTGTGCCTGGAACTGGGTGCCGACGACTACGTCACCAAGCCGTTTTCCCCCCGCGAGCTCGTCGCCCGGGTCAAGGCGGTCCTGCGGCGCACGGCCGGGCCACCCGTTTCCGGGCCGCTGGCCCTGGGCCGCGTGGTCGTGGACCCGCTGCGCCGTACGGTCGAGGCCGACGGCTTCCAAGTCGAACTGACCACGACCGAGTTCAACCTGCTGCACCACCTCGCGCGCCGCCCCGGCCAGGTCTTCAGCCGGGCTCAGCTGCTCGCCGCCGTGTGGGGCCATGCGGACTACGGCGACGGACGGGTGGTGGACGTCTACATCTCCCAACTCCGCGCCAAGCTGGGCGATCCCACTCCGATCCGGACGGTCCGCGGCGTCGGCTACAGCTACCGGATGCCCGGATGACCGGCGGAGCGCCGAACGGGCCCGGCCGGCCGGGCTGCCCGGCGACGATCCGGCGCCGCCCTTGGCCGGGGTTCCCGCTCGGAGCCCTGTCGTGGGCCGGGACGCGAACACCGTCGCTGCGCCGGGTGCTGGTCGCACTGACCAGTGCGGTGGCGCTGCTCGCGGTGGGACTGACAGGGGTGACCGCCTGGCAGGCGGCCGGCCGACAGGCCGAGCACCGCGAGCGCGAACAACTCGGCCGTCAGGCACAGGCGTTGTCCCAGCTGCCGGGTGTGTCGGCCACGCTCTCCCGGAGCGCAGGGCCCTATGCCGGCGTCGCCGGAGTACGGGTGGCGGTTGTCGCCGCGGACGGCTCCGTCAGCGGCCAGGCCGCCGCTGTCCTCGATCACGGCGAGCGGGACACCCTCCTGGCCGGGCACAGTCTCTCCGCCTGGGGAGCCCTCGACGGGCAACAGGTCCTCGTCGAGGGCCGCCCCGGTCGGAACGGGGGCGCCACCGTTCTCACCCGCCCCGCCACCGACGTCCAAGAGGCCGTCGACGGGACACGGCGGGCACTCGCCCTGCCCCTGCTCGTCGGCCTGCTCGGAGCCGTCCTGGCCGGCGCTGTCGCGGCCCGGCGGATCGCCCGGCCCCTGGCGACGGCGGCCTCGGCGGCCCGACGGCTCGCCGCCGGTGCACGCGGGCTGCCCCCGGAGCCGTCGGGCCGCACGGCGGAAGCGGTCGAACTGGAGCGGTCGTTGTGCGCGCTGGACGGCGCACTGGCCGACGGGGAGCGGCGGCGACAGGAATTCCTGCTGTCGGTCTCGCACGAGATCCGCACACCCCTGACCGTGGTCACCGGATATGCCGAGGCCCTCGCGGACGGAGTGGTCGGCGCCGAGGGGACGGCCGAGGTCGGAGCGACGCTGCTGTCCGAGACACGTCGCCTGGAGGCGTTCACCAGCGACCTGCTGGCGCTGGCCCGGCTGGATGCAGACGACTTCCGCCTCGACCGTACCCGTACTGATCTGTCCGAGGTCGTCCGGGAAACGGCCTCCGCCTGGCGGGTCCAGGCCGAGGCGTACGGCGTCGCCCTGCGTACCGAAGTTCCCGATGGGCCCGTCGAGGTGATGACCGACGGCTTCCGGGTCAGGCAGCTGCTCGACGGTCTGATCGGCAACGCGTTGCGCGTCGTGCCGGCCGGCGCCCCCGTCGTACTGGCGCTGCACGCGGGTGGCGCCAGTAGCCCGGACGGTCCGGAGATCGAGGTGAGGGACGGTGGCCCCGGGCTTGAACCGGAGGACGAGGCGGTGGCTTTCCAACGGGGTGCCCTGCACGACCGCTACCGGCCGACCCGCCCCGTCGGCAGCGGCCTGGGTCTGGCCATCGCCGACCGGTTGGCAGGCCGGCTGGGAGGCTCGATCCGGGTGACCGGCCACGGCCCGGAGGGCGGCGCCTGCTTCACCGTTCGCCTGCCGCCGAACGGCACTCCCGGGGGCGCGACCGCCGCGAGGGTTTCGTCCTGTCCGGCGAGGAGCACGACGCCGGGCGTCGATGGTGGATGAGGCGGGCGCACGCCACCACGTGGCCAACGGGCGCGGTGACAGACAGTGCCGGGCGAGGTCGGCCCCGGCCGGCCCTGGTGGGTCGGGATCGATGCCGACGGCCGGTTACGACGTCTGCCGATCAGCCTCTTCCACGGCCCCGATGCCGGCGATCAGCGTGTCGAGGCCGTGCTTGATGCGGTCCACGTCCCAGCCGCGCTCGGTGCGCTGGAAGTCGAACAGGCCCGGCGTGTACGCCATGAGGAGCAGATCCGCCACGTAGGCGGCGTCCACGGAGGGGGCGAGCTCCGCGACCATGCCGGCGATCTGCTCGTGGTGCCGGCGGAACGGGGCGCTGTGATAGCGCCCTGCCGGCGCGCTCGCCTCTGCCAGGAGCAGCAACTCCCGGTTGCCGTCGACGAGTTCGGCCATGCCGTGCAGAAAGACGCGAAGCCGGTCGTGTGCGGGCGGGGCGCCGTCCTCGCAGTGCCGGGTGAACGCCTCCTGGAAGCGGGTCTCGTTGTCCTCGATCAGCGCGTAGACGAGCCCCGCCCGGTTGTGGAAGCGCCGGTAGACCGTGCCGACCCCGACCCCGGCCTCCTTGGCCACCGCGTCCAGGGACAGATCGGCGAAGCCCTCCGCCGTGAGCAGGCGCCGAGCGGCGTCGAGGATGCGGAGGCGGTTGCGGGCGGCGTCGGCGCGCTCGGTGGGGGCGGTCATGCGAAGCAGCGTAGCGGACGTACCGGAGACTTCTCCGGTTACCTCTTGAAAATCGGAGATGCCTCCGCTTAGGGTTGCGTCATGCCAAGCGGAGAACTCTCCGTTTGATGGTCAAAGCGCCAGCAGGACCTACTCGCAAGGAGATTCACGCCATGACTGCCGCCACCTCCACCCCGCTCCTCAACGGCCGGATGATCGGCATCGCGTACCACGCGATCGCCGCCGTCCGGGATCGGCTCCTCGCCGCCTCGGGCCTGACCTTCCATCAGTCCGTCGTGCTCCAGGCCGTCGCCGACGGGCTCGACCGCGCCGGTGTCGTCGACCGCATCACCGCGACGCTCAAGATCGGCGATCCGGAGGCGCGCACCCTGCTCGACGAACTCACCGATGCCGGGCTGCTCGACGGTGCCCGGTCGACCCTCACCGACAGAGGCGAGAGAGTCCACCGGGGCTTCACGGACGCCGTGGCCGGGTTGACCGAGCGGCTGTACGGCGACCTTCCGGCGGCCGAACGCGAGATCGCCGCCCGCGCGCTCGCCCATGTCACCGCCAGGGCGAACGTCGAACTCGCCGCCCGGTAGGCGGTGCCCGGGCGGTCGGCGCGGGCCGTTGTTCGGTGGGAAATGCGCCGCCGACCGCCACCTCTGGCGTCAACGTCGAAGACGCGTTCGGCGGGCTGGGCGGCTGACGGGCAAGCCGTCCGGGCTTGATAGGCAAGTCGTCACTTGCCTATGGTGGGGGTCATGGCGGAAGATGTCTTCAAGGCACTGGCCGACCCCACTCGACGGCGGATCCTCGATGAGCTGGTGGAACGGGACGGTCAGACCCTGTTCGAGATATGCACGCGGCTGGTGACCAAGCACGGTCTGGGGCTGTCCCGCCAGGCGATCAGCCAGCACCTGGCTGTACTGGAATCCGCGGGTCTGGTCGTTTCGCGGCGCCAGGGCCGCTACAAGTTCCACGACCTCAACACCGAACCCCTTGAGCGCGTCCTGACCCGATGGCTCAGGCCCGATACGCCGGAGGACACCCCATGAAGATCCACCTGTCCAGCGTCTTCGTCGACGACCAGGAAAAGGCGCTGCGCTTCTACACCGATGTGCTGGGCTTCGTGAAGAAGCACGATGTCCCGATGGGCGCGGACCGGTGGCTGACCGTGGTCTCGCCGGAAGATCCCGAGGGGACCGAACTGCTGCTTGAGCCCTCCGGGCATCCCGCGGTGGCGCCGTACAAGACGGCGCTCGTGGAGGACGGCATCCCGGCCACCTCCTTCGCCGTGGACGACGTGCAGGCGGAGTTCGATCGGCTGCGGGAACGCGGCGTGCGCTTCACCCAGGAGCCGCTGGAGATGGGTCCGGTCACCACCGCCGTTCTGGACGACACCTGCGGCAATCTGATCCAGATCGTGCACAGCAAGTAAGCCCCCGGGTGGCGCCGGCGCCGGCCCGAATCCGCCTTCGGCGATCGCGTGGCGGGCGGCCGCTCCGGGCCTGGCTCGGGCTCTGAATCGGACGCGCAAAAACCTACGAGACGGGCTCCCTGCGCCGGTATTGTCCGGATCAGGTGATGGGGGTCGTCTTCCGGTCTTTCGACCTTCAGACCTCTCAGCCCGACCGTCGACGTCGGCCTCGGCGGTATAAAACCCATCCGCCCAAGTCGGCTACTCCGGTTGAACTCCCTCGCTCGCCCCGTAGGCCATCTACCAGGATAGTCCTTTGCGCCCCGAGTGAAAAGGGGTGAATTGTCTGAGTTTCCGGGAGTCTGATCCGAACCGGCCCGGGGCGCTCACCTGCGAGGTCGGGACTGGGCGGCGCACGCGACGAAGCTCCTCCACGAGGCGGCATCCCGGCATACCGCATCTGGAGCATGATCCTTCGCATCGAGGTGTCCGGACCCGCGGGGCGAGCGGCGACCGCCCGCCCCGGGCCTTGGCCGTACCCGACCCGGCGGAGGACTCCGGACGCGGTCTGCTGCTCGTCGAGGCGCCGGCCGGACCGGTGGTGCGTGCTCGGCCGCGTGCCCGTGGGGTGAACGGTGCGAGCCGAACTCGACCTGTAAGCCGGCAAGGCCTGCGAAAATCGGTGTCGTTGAGCCGTGCCGTCTCCCTAGACTCGGCTCGCGCGGTGCACACGGCATCGCAACGCCTATCGACGCCTGTGTGTCGATGAACGCGCATCGAATACAGAGGGGAGCCCGGCCATGTGTTGTCGCCATGCCGCCGTTGCTCCCCGGTCACGCTACGACGTGATCCTGGTGTCTTCGTCCTTCCGGTGCCGGCTGCGCGGCCGCCACCGGACGTCCGTGACGAACGCCTGAACCTGCTCCGCCTGCTTTCTGCCTGCCTGCCTGCCCGGGCCGGCGACCGACGCGTCGCCGAACCCCGAACGCCCTGCTGCGTCCACGGCCACGGCACGGGTACCGCAGGCGCACAACCGAGCTGTTTCGTCCGGGAATTGCGCCGCCCTGCTCCCCAACACCCGAAAGGCCATGGGCCGTGCGTACTACCGACCTCCGACACCGTTCCGCCAGTCAGCTGACCCGCGTCCGAAACCTGGGCATCCTCGCCCACGTCGACGCGGGCAAGACCACCGTCACCGAACGGATCCTTTATCTCACCGGCGCCACCCACAAACGCGGTGAAGTCCACGACGGGACGACCGTCACCGACTTCGACTCCCAGGAGCGCGATCGTGGCATCACCATCTTCGCCGCGGCGGTGAGTTGTGTCTGGGACGGTCACCGGATCAACCTGATCGACACACCCGGCCACGTGGACTTCTCCGACGAGGTGGAGCGATCACTGCGGGTACTCGACGGTGCGATCGCGGTGTTCGACGCCGTCGCGGGAGTCGAACCGCAGAGCGAGGCGGTCTGGCGGCAGGCCGACCGGCACGCGGTGCCCCGAATCGCGTTCGTCAACAAGCTGGACCGTGCCGGAGCAGACCTCGATGCGGCGGTCTCGTCGATCAGGGAACGCCTGCACACGGTCCCGTTGGTCGTCCAGCTGCCGATCGGGCAGGAGGACGAATTCATTGGAGTGGTGGATCTGCTGCGTATGCGTGCGCTGACCTGGCGTGCCGGCGGTGACACGTACGAGGAAGGTCCGGTGCCGGAGGCCCTGCGCGAAGAGGCGGAGCGCCGCCGGCGTCTGCTGGAGGAGACGGTGGCGGAGCTGCACCCGACCGCGCTGGAGGAGTTCTGTGAACGTTCGACACTCTCCGCACGGACGCTTACCGGAGCGCTGCGCGAGCTGACGCACAGCGGCGAAGGCGTCGTGGTGCTGTGCGGCTCCGCGTACCGCAACTGCGGGATCGAGCCGCTGCTGGAAGCCGTGGTGGCCTACCTGCCCTCGCCCCTGGAGGTGCCGCCGGTACGCGGCACCCACGGCGGCGCGGAGCAGGAGCGGGAGGCCGACGAGGCCGCGGCGTTCGTGGGGCTGGTGTTCAAGGTGAACTCCACCAGCACCGGGCGGCTGACGTACGTGCGCGTGTACGCGGGAACGATCGAGAAAGGGGACGCCGTGCTGGACGTGGGCGCCCGCCGCTCGGAACGGATCGGCCGCATCCTGCGCGTCCAGGCCGACCGGCATGCGGAGATGGACCGGGCGGTGGCCGGGGACATCGTCGCCGTGATCGGGCTGAAGGCCGCCCGTTCCGGTGCGACGCTGTGCGCGCCGGCCGCGCCGCTGCTGCTCGAACCACCCACGGCGGCGGATCCGGTCGTCTCCGTCGCGGTGGAGGCTCGTCGGCGCCTCGACACCGATCGGCTGGCCTCCGCGCTGACCCGGCTGGTGGAGGAGGATCCGTCCCTCACGGTCCGCACCGATCCCGAGACCGGGCAGACGGTGCTGTCGGGCATGGGCGAGCTGCACCTCGAGGTCGCGGTGGAGAAGATCCGCCGCGCCCAGGGGCTGGACGTCGGCGTCGGCCGGCCGCAGGTGGCGTACCGCGAGACCGTGGTCCGCGGCGTGTCCGGGCTGGTGTACCGGCACGTCAAGCAGGACGGCGGCGCCGGCCAGTTCGCCCATGTCGTGCTCGACGTCGAACCACTGGAGACGGGCACGGAGGGCTTCGTGTTCCGGTCGACCGTCACCGGTGGGCGGGTGCCGCAGGAGTACATCCGCGCGGTGGAGGCCGGGTGCCGGGACGCCCTCGCAGAGGGCCCCCTCGGCGGCCACCCGGTGACCGGGCTGCGAGTGACCCTGACCGACGGGGCCACACACTCCAAGGACTCGTCGGAGATGGCGTTCAGGACGGCGGGCCGGTTCGGGCTGCGCGAGGCACTGCGCGCGAGCGTGATGGCTCTGCTCGAACCGGTGGTCGAGGTCACGGTCACCGTGCCCGACGACGCCGTTGGCGCGGTGCTCGGCGACCTGGCGGCGCGGCGCGGCCGGGTGTCGGACCAGACGGCGCGGTCCGGCACGGCGGTTGTCACCGCGACGGTGCCGCTGGCCGAGCTGTTCGGCTACGCCTCCAGGCTGCGCAGCCGCACCCAGGGCCGTGGAACCTTCACGACCCGCGCCGACGGCTACGCGCCGGCATCGGTGTCCGGCGGGACGCCGGCGTAGAACCAGGGACGGCCCCGCCTACGGGGGACGGGGCCGTCCCGCCCCCCGTAGGCCGGTGATCGCCGCGCCGCTCTCTGCGGCGAAGCCGCCCTCGGGCCGGGGCGGGAGACGCTGGGGTGGACGCGCTCCGGCGCCGCCCCGGTCACCGTGCTGCAGCGCTGATTCGCGATGCCCCTGGAGCGTGACCAGCAGTCCGAGGCGCGACTCGCCCGCGTGGTTCAGGGGAAGCAGGCGACTCCTCTGGCCTCGAGTCCGGCTCGCAGTGCGATCACGGTTTCCTGCGGGACGTCGGTGATGTCGGACACCCCAGCCGTCTGCGTGAGCCCCTGTGCTGCCTGAAACTGCGTGAGGGCAGCGCGGGTCCCCTTCCCCACGATTCCGTCGAGCCCTTTGGGATCGGAGCCGAGTGTCTCCAATGCCGTCTGCAGTCCGATCGTCAGGTTGAGCGGAACGGGATGATCCCCTGAGCGCATGCCGTCGTCGAGCCGGCGCATGGGGTCGAACACGAGCCTGCCGAAATCACCGTCCGAGAGGGTCGTCACCCAGCCCGCGAGGGTGAAGAGCAGACCATTTCGCACGTTGCGGGGGATGACCCCCGGGTTCCCGGCCTCCGTCATCCTGCACTCCTGCGCCATGGTCAGCCAGTCCCCGGACGTGGCAGCGGCCTGGAACTTCGGAAAGCGGAAGAGCGGGCCCATGGCCCAGGCCATGCTGAGGAGGCCGAGCTGTCCGTCGGCCGGCCATCCGTCGTACCCGGCGAACATCTCGCGTCCCCGCAGGGAGTTCTCGAATGAGTCCAGCTTGCGCGTCACGAGCGCGTCGATTGCCTGTTGAGAGATCCGCAGCCGTGTCACGGCCACCTTTTGATCTGTCGTGGCCAGGGCCGTGCCACTGAACTTGACCTTTCTGTACTCCTCCTCGATCTCGGCGCGGTCCGCCGGTACGCGGGTGTCCTTGTCGAACCAGTCCAAGGTGAAGATGTCGGGCAGTGGGGTCGGGTTGCTGCTGGGGGCTGACGGGTTGTCGGCATCCAGAAGATTGCCGACGCCGGTGGACACGAGGCCCTTCACGTCCAGGTACATGAAATCGAGGCGGCCCTCGAGCGGCTTGCTGAACGGCATGAACGCATCTCTCACACTCTGGTGCATCGCGGGCTCCTCTCAGCGCCCTCCCATGGAACGGCTGGACTCAGCATTCGTCGACGCCCGGCAGCCAGGCGTCGGGATGGTCCACGAAGATGTTGGACACGTAACCACCCAGGTCCGGGACGAAGGACCAGGCGTCATTGGTGAGGCCCGCCGCATGAACGAGGTCGCCATGCGTCTGGCAACGGACCTGGACCCGCGTGGGCCCCGGAAGGATCGTGACGACAGCAGCGTCGAGACGTGGTTCTGCACGGACGTTCACCGACGTGCCCCAGGTCGTGAACAGCACCCGGCTCGCGTCGTCGTCCCCCTCGCTCGGCACCTCACCGAGCGTCGGTACGGCCCACGGGCTGATGTCATCGCAGACCGGATCAGCCATGACGGACAGGTGGAAGTGCCGGGTGTGCGGGTTGTTTCCGTTGTACGGGTTCCACTGCCAGGACCGCGAGTCCAGGATCAGTCCGTTGGCGATGATGTACTTGATCCTCCGGTCCCGTGTGTCGGCCAGCTCACGGGTGAAGGGGCCGATGTCGACGCCGTTAACCAGGTCGTGTGTGAAGTCCCTTGCGGTGACGATGCCCGGCCCGTACCAGGGGTTGTGGTCGCTGTCGCGTTTCTGGTGGTCCGCGTCCCCGATCGCCCCGTCGCTCGTTCTGTCGCGGTGTGGGAATCTCCCGTCAATCTGACGCAGCAGCACATCCAGGCTGCGCGCGACTCTCCATGACATGGGAAACACCTTCCTCGAGTAACAGCGGTGTGGTCTGCTTCGGGCCTCTCGCGGGTCACGGACCGGTCGTCGTCGCACGGCCGGGCGGCGGAGGGGCGGCTGGCGGCGCCGACAAAGGGCCCAACGGAGCCAAGGGCTGAACCCCGCCGGCCTGGGCCGCGTTCGTCGCGGCACGGATTCCGAAGTATGCGGTCGTCATGGCACTGATTGCCGTGAACGCGCTGGTGAGGACCGCAACGGCTTCGGAACCGGCCACATGGGTGACGCCCCAGATCGCGGCCGCTGCAATGGCCAGGTCTCCCACTCCTACGACGAGCAGGCCGGCCCATGCCCGGATCTTCTGGATCCTGCTCTCCGTCTGGTCGCCCGTCCCGTCCATGCTGTCCTCCTCGTGTCCGTGCACTCGGCCCGGTCGTCAGAGCCGGGAAGTCATCAGGAGATGCCGATGCGCGCAAGGTCCTGCCCGAGTTCCTCCACCGCCGCCGCGGCGGCGGAACGGGTGAAGCTCCCGCCCTCCGGTGCGGCCGCCGCGCCGAGCAGCGTGCCGGACTCCAGTCCGAGGGCACGTACCGCGTTGGGCATTCCGGCGCCGGAGCGGCGCGGGTCACCGAAGTCGAGCCGGTCGCAGCTGTCCCGCAGGATCTGGAACAGGCGCTCCACCCGAGCCTCGTTACGGGTGGCGAACTGTTCCTGGAAATCGGGGTGATGCGCCAGTGTCAGGGCGGCAAGGCTCGCGACATGGGGGGCGGCCATGGATGTCCCGTCCTGGGCGGCGTACCCTTCCGGCGGAACCGAGGAGATGACCGCCACTCCTGGAGCGCAGACATCAACCGCCGGTCCGTGGGAGCTGAACTTCCCTGAGAAGTAGCCCTCGGAGGTGGGTTCGCCGAACACCTGGAAGGCGTGGGAGCTGTCCTCCGGACATTCGCCCACCTTGCCCATGGCGGCGACGGTCAGCACGGTGTCGAGGGATCCCGGGAAGAGGACCTGGTCCGTGCCGTTGTTCCCGGAGGCGGCGATGCAGGCCATGCCGATGCTACGGCCCGCCGCGATCTTCTGTGCGACGAGCGGCGAGTGCTCCCCGGTGCCGAGGCTGAGGTTGACCACATCGATGTCGTGTTCGATGCAGTAGTCCAGTGAGGCGAGCAAGGCGCTGATGCGTCCGCCCGGGAAAATCCTGCACGCATGAATTTCGGCTTCCGTAGCGGAGCCGATGATTCCCGTACCGGTGTCTGCACCTGCGATCGTGCCCGCGCAGTGCGTTCCGTGACCAATGACGTCGACGCTCCACTCGCCGCCTTCTGCCGCGTCCACACCGCCGACCACGCGGCCGGCGAGGTCGGGGTGGGATGTCGCGATGCCTGAGTCGATGACCGCAACCTTGATTCCATGGGCGCGGTAGGAGGGCGGGATGCGATCGAGGTGCATCGCCCGCTGCCCCCAGCCGAACATCTGGCGGCCGGGAAAGTCCGGTACGGTCTGGTCCAGTCGCGCCAAGGCGACCACGTTGTCCCCGTCGGTGACCAGTTGGGGCCGCATCAGCCAGCGGTCCCAGTGACCTTGCTCGGCCTTGACGTAGACGGCGTTGATCGAACCCGGGGTTTCCCCGTTGAGGGAAATGACAACGCGCCCGTCCGGTCCCGTGACACCCTGAGCGGGCCATGCAGAGCCTCTCAGCGACACCATCGCCTTCGGCAGCGGAGTGCCGTCACTGCCCCGGACCGAGAAGGCCAGGCTGAGCGTGCTTGCCAGAGGTGGCACTGCCGCGGGTTGCATCACCTGGGCGTCGTCCGAGGAGCCCACGGGGATTCCGTAGATAAGTCGGCGGTCGCGCTCCACATGGATCTCGACGTCCTGGTTGAGTTGGCGGGCCCGCTCCTCGGTCATCGTGAAGATCCCGACTTCCGGGAACGCGTTGCCCTCCGAGAGTGTCTGGAGCCGCGCACTGGGCACGATGCGTCCGCACAACTGGACGTCCGTTTCGGCCGCAAGCCGGTCGAAGACCGATTCCGGAGGTATGGGGCTCACGCCCTGCGGCAGTATTGCACCCGGCAGTGGTGCCACCAGCCAGCGCAGGGGGCGCTCCTGCACTTCCTGTTCCGATGTGTCGGGGCTGAACTCGCTCATGGGTGTCTCCACTTTCCTGGTGCGAAGTCGAGGGGGAGCCGGGGGCACAGCGTCGCCGTGTCGAGGCGCTCCACCACTGGCCCCCGGTTGGAAGGGTTATGAGTACGGTTCCAGCGGCGCATCGACCTCGATCGTCACCGCAGGATGGGCCCGGCGTAGCAGCTCCGCGTGAGCGGCTGTCATGTCGATGAGGAGAAGGGTCGGTTCCTCGGCGGAGCCGTGGTGTCCGCGGACGGTCACCTCCGGATCACAGGCCAGTTCGGCCGCGAGGCTGTGCAGTACCGCAGGGTCGCCGGAGCCGATGATGTGGGGGAGGCGGGACTGCTCGGGCCGGCCGCCGGCCGACCCGAGCTCCACCTGAGGGCTCACAACGGCGACAGCGTCGGGTGGGCGGCACGCGATTCCTCGAGCTTCCGCCCCACAGCCATTACCTGGGAGAGGCACTCCTCGTACTTCCCCTCGCCGTACAGCGTGGCTGCCTGCCTGAGCGTGGGTACGACCTCCGCGAGCTGCGGTGCGTCCAGGACGGCGCGCTGCAGCCAGAGATGGATCCGGCGGAGTACTCCCGCACACATGCCTTGCACCACATCCCGGGATACGGGCGAGAGCACAGGGCCCGCCCCGGTGAGGCTTGCGGTGCTCACACCTACCTCCCGGCGTTCATCTGACGGAGGAGGGCGAGCGCGTCATGCGCCATGCCCGAGTAGAACTGCGGGCTGACACTCTGCGGCTGCGCGTAGGACGGCTGCCCTTGGGGCGCGCTCAGGTTCTTGACGGCGTCGCCGACGATCTCCACCAGGCCCGGCAGAAACTTGACGAGCTCGAGGAACTGCGGGTCGATCTGCTGCTGGCCGGCGGTGGGGGCCGCCTGCGGCTGTCCCTCGGGTGCGCTCAGCCCGAAGATCTTGCCGATGCCGCTGATCACGTTCTCCGGCTTCGGCACGAACGGCAGTGCCATACCCGGGAATCCGGGGAAGAACTGCGGGCTCACACTCTGCGGCTGCGCCGCCCCCATGCCCTGCGGCTGACCCTGCTGCGCACCCAGGCTACTGATGATGCTTTGAGCGGCGCTGGCTATCACCGGCGCAAGAGCAGCGAGCACAGGAATGAACTGCGGGTCGATCTGCTGCTGGCCGGCGGTGGGGGCCGCCTGCGGCTGTCCCTCGGGTGCGCTCAGCCCGAAGATCTTGCCGATGCCGCTGATCACGTTCTCCGGCTTCGGCACGAACGGCAGTGCCATACCCGGGAATCCGGGGAAGAACTGCGGGCTCACACTCTGCGGCTGCGCCGCCCCCATGCCCTGCGGCTGACCCTGCTGCGCACCCAGGCTACTGATGATGCTTTGAGCGGCGCTGGCTATCACCGGCGCAAGAGCAGCGAGCACAGGAATGAACTGCGGGTCGATCTGCTGCGGTTGGGGCGACGAGGGTGGGGGCGAGGTCTGTCCCGCGCTCTGGGTGGTGAAGGGCATCCCCTGCCCCAGCGCATCGCCGAAGGCCCTGGCGGCGGTGGCCTGGCCACCGTTGGGAGTCGTCATGGTTTCCGTCCTCTCTCTGTGCCACTGAGCCGATACAGGGCACGTCATTTCATCCCTTTTTAGGGCACTTCGACGCTATATTCGCCCCCCATTGACCGCAACAGCAAATAGTTGACGATGCAACAAAAATATTTGAAAATAGAGCAGTTGATGAAAAAACGTTTCCTCTTTCAAGATTTCCGGCTGCACCCGGCCAAATCCGGCTGAGTCAACTCTCTGTGGTGAACCGGTGATTGGGCGTAGCGCAATTTCAGTCGTTCCGGAATCCAAGTAGTGAGTTGGGTGCAGCCCTGAACGAGGTAGCGGCGAACCGACGGCCCGTGCTGCGCGGATGTGTCACACCGTCGTCACGTCGTCGTCACGCCGACCGCGCGACGCTTGCCTCGTCCACCGATTCCTGACCAGGGGAGTGGAGCGGCTCATGACCCTTCTTCACGGTCGCCTTCCGGTGACGGCAACGTGCACGGCAGCACTACTGGCTGCCCTGCTGATGACGCCCGACGTCGGTCAGGCGCACCCCGTCCCGTCCGCTCCGACTGCGCCGTGCTTCACGGACGGCTTTCCGCCCAGGGGCGGCGGGACCCCAACCGGGCGCTCGCCAGTGCGATTCAAGTGGGGTAACAGTCCCTACCTCGGGGCGCGCTACAACCGGTGTGCCGGCACCGTGAAGGTCTACTACGGCGGCTACCCGGCGCGCGGCGGTCTTTTCGGCAACATCGCCGCCTACAGCCACTACATCCTGAGGTACAGCACACCGAACGACTTCAACTGGCATGAAGCGCGGCTCACCGTAGGTGCCGCACGGGTGGCGACTTTCGATGCCTTCCGCGGCGACTGGAATTTCATGGTGAAGGCATGCGGTGGGGAGAGCCTGGGGCAGTTGTTCCCCTGGGGTGCGGGGCGGAATGCTGCACCCCTCTGGTGCACCGCGTGGTCCCCCCTCGTCTACCTCAACGCGCGCTGACAGGAACCACTGTGTGGCCTGCAGAAGCCCCGGCACCCTCATGCATGCGCGCGCCTGACGACGCGACAACCGCGCCGGGTCTATCGACGGCCGACCGCCATGGACGTCTTACACCACCCGGGGAGGGGCGCCGCATCCGTGACCCGTGTTGCCCGTGACCGAGGGCGACCGCTCGTCGCCCGGCCGGCTGCGGTCCGCACGTCCAGGCACGTTCCGGGGGTCAGAGCGAACATCCGAAGGACGCACCCCGGCTATGAGCCGACACAGCCGAGGCGGAGGTTCAAGGCCCATCTCGGCGCGCAGGCGCCGCACATAGCGATCGAATTCACGAAGAGCCTGCGCGGCGTTGCCTTCCGCCAGGTGCGCCCGGATCAGTGTCGCGCAGCTGCTCTCCCTGAGGGGATCGGCACGTACGGCCGCATGGGCGGCGATGACCGCCTCGGCGTACCGTCGCGACGCGATGAAGTCTTCCGCCAGAGTTCCGAGCGCGTGCGTCCTCAGGTACCGCCATGCCTCGGCCTCCTGCACGGCCCAGTCCTCGTACCAGCCCGGGAGCAGATCTGCGGACAGCTCCGTCACGGTTTCAACGCCGAATCCACGATCGCGGGTCGAGCTGCCAGGGGCAAGGACAAGAGCTGCCAGCGCTCGGGACCGCCGGAGATCCACGCTCGCATCCTGCGCCAGACAGACGGTATAAGAAGTGACATCCAGGGCGGTACGGCCGATGCTGCACATTCGGGACAGTGTCGAGCGCAGATTCGCGTAGGCACAGCGTTCAGGGGCGTCGGGCCAGAGCCTCGCGGCGACCAGAGCCCGGGGAACCGCTCCCCGGCAGTACGTTGCCACGAAAGCCAGGAGACGCTCCGAGGCCGGTGGCACGGCCACCAGTGTGCCACCGATCAGCAGGGAGAATCCGCCGAGCAGCTCGAGGCGCACCCGCGACGGTGAGGCTTCGGCTCGGGGGTCCCGGAGATCGTGCGGACGTCCTTCGTGCGAACGGCCAGTTTCCATGACGCCTTCGTTCACGAGGGGTGCAGTCGGTGGCGCACCGCGGCGGAATGCCGAGCGGGCGGAAGATCACAGTTGCAGGTTAAGCCGACGGGAATCCATCCGGCTTGCCGGGACACACGAGTAAGGCCGCGGGCGCGTACGTCGCGGAACAACGGATCACGGATTTCTGTCGCCCTCGCCGCTCCGGGCGAACACCGCGCCTGTGGGCGGAGATCGGCTGGGCGCGACCACCGAGCCGGCCCATACGGGGCGGGCCCGATCCGCTTCTTTCGATGTCACCGGGAAGGATCACCGCCGCGTGCCGGTCGCTGCAGCCCCGACTCGATGCCCGAGCCGATCAGCAGGTGAGTACACACAGGGGCCGGCGGAACGAGGTGGTGCCGAGGGTGTCGCCGGTCCACAGATAGGTGACGGTCACCCAGCCGTTGTCGTCCAGGCCGACGTTGTAGAAGGTGCCGTCGGCGAGATCGATGCCCGCCGGGTTGCGGACTTCGCGGCCGAACTCGTCGTGTCCGCCGTTGTAACCGTCCTCGTACGCGGCCTGCGCCTCCGGCCTGCCGCGGGGGAGGTCCTTGAAGGTCTCCCGTACGGAGGGCGGGTTCCAATGGTCGTCGTGGGTGTTCCACGGTCCCACGTCCCACACCGGCGCCGTCTCGCACCGCGCGGGGCCGCAGACGCGTACCGAGTACTCGTCGCTGCCCTTGGGGGACAGCCCGCGGCGGGAGGGCAGGGCGACGAAGTGGTCGTCCGGCCGGATCACATGCCCGTTGGCGGTGGTGTGGCCGACCAGTCCCTCGCGGGTCGCGTAGACGCGTGCCGTGTACGGTGCGGCGGCCGCCGTGTCGGGCGTGGCCGTCGCCTCGGAGTACGCGGTGAGGCGCAGGCCCAGCACAGTGGGGTTCGCGCCGCCCGGACCGCCCTGGAGGACGAGCCGTGCCTGCACGGAGGTGACCGTGCGCGGGAGTTCGGCCGGTGCGCCGGAGCCGGCCTCCCGCCATTCGGTCCAGGGGCCGCTGCCGGTACGGCCGCGGACGTCGACGGCCACCCACGTTCCCGTGGGCAGCTCGGCCTCGACGTCCGCCGCGACGCGGTTGACGCCGTGGTCCAGCTCGCGCACTGCCAGTACGGCCGACGCCTGGGCGCGTCCGGTGCCCGCGGAGGCGGGTTCGAGGTCGCTGTCGCGGATGCGTAGCGTCCCGTCCGGGTGATGGCTGACGTTGGAGTCGTCGGCGGTGTCGCCGCCGAGGTCCACGTCCCACGTCACGCCCGGCCGGTCCTCGGCGGACAAGAACGAACCTGCGGGCGGGGGCGAACCTGCGGGTGGGGGCGAACCAGCCGGACCGGCGGACGCGGCTCCCGAGCCCAGTGCCAGTGCGGTGCACACCAGCAGCGACACCCCGCAGACCGGCAACCGCCGTCTTCCGTACTTCCCGGTGCGGCTCGTGGCGGTTTCTCGGATGCCGCGCATGGGTCGGTTCCCTTCGCCGTAGGGGGTGCGGTCGCGGTGGGCTCGCTCGCGAGCTTGATCAAGGGCAGGATGACTCGTCACGTTCCCGAGGTCCCACAGCCTCTCCGGCTCGGCGTGTCCCGTCCGGGCCGTCCCCGCTGCCGAACCGCCGACCGTCGCGCTCTTTCCTTCAGGAGCGGGTTTGCAGAAGGCAGGGGCCGACGGGCGGCGGCTTCAGCCGAATGCCATCACGGCTTAATTCAGGGCCTGGGTTAAGTCGCGCGGTCGAAAGGCTCAAGAGGTGAGCGGGGACCGGCCGGCGCCGCGGACCGAGCGCGCTCCCGGGCGAGGCTCCGTGGCGGCGCCTCGTGCCGTCCGACGTCCCGGTCACCGCTGGTCCGGGCGGCCGGTGAGTGGGACGCTGTGGGGGAAGGTGTCTGCCCGACGGAACGCGGGAGGACCCGATGGGGCGTGATGTCCCGGCGCTCGTCTTCACCCGTGACGATCGCCGCCGGTACCGGGACAAGATGCAGACGTGCCTCGACACGTTCGCGACGATGCTGAGCGAGGCGCGTTTCGAGTCGGAGCGGCCACAGGTGGGTCTCGAGATCGAAATCAACCTGGTGGACGCCGCCGGGGAGCCGGCGATGAAGAACACCGATGTGCTCGAAGCCATCGCGGACCCCGCGTGGGACAGCGAGCTGGGCCGGTTCAACCTGGAGATCAACATCCCGCCGCGGACACTGACCGCCGGCGGCCCCGACGCCTGGGAGCAGGAGATCCGGGACGCCCTGAACCACGCCGAGCAGCGGGCCCGTGACGTCGGGGCCCATCTGGCCATGATCGGCATTCTGCCGACCCTGCGGCAGCGGGACGTGGGCGAGGCCGCGCTTTCGGAGAACCCGCGCTATCGGCTGCTCAACGAGCAGGTCTTCGCGGCCCGCGGCGAGGATCTGCGGATCGCCGTGGACGGGGTGGAAAAGCTGCGTACCTACGCCGACACGATCACCCCCGAGGCCGCCTGCACCAGTACGCAGTTCCACCTGCAGGTCTCGCCGAGCGAGTTCCCCGCCTACTGGAACGCCGCGCAGGCGATCGCCGGGATCCAGGTCGCGCTGGCAGCGAATTCGCCGTTCCTCTTCGGCAAGGAGCTGTGGCGCGAGACCCGGATCCCTCTGTTCGAGCAGGCGACCGACACCCGTCCCGAGGAGATCAAGGTGCAGGGGGTGCGGCCGCGCGTGTGGTTCGGCGAGCGGTGGATCACAAGCGTCTTTGATCTCTTCGAGGAGAACGTCCGCTACTTCCCCGCCCTGCTGCCCCTGTGCGACGACGAGAACCCGCGGGAGAAGCTCGACGGCGGGGACACCCCGGAACTGGCCGAGCTGACTTTGCACAACGGCACCATCTACCGGTGGAACCGCCCCGTCTATGCCGTCTCCCATGGCAGACCGCACCTGCGGGTCGAGAACCGCGTCCTCCCCGCCGGCCCGACCGTCGCCGACACCCTCGCGAACGGCGCCTTCTACTACGGGCTGACCCGCGCACTGGTCGACGAGGAGCGGCCGATCTGGTCCCGGATGTCGTTCCAGGCCGCCGAGGACAATCTGCACGCCGCGGCGCGGCACGGTATCGACGCGGGCCTGTACTGGCCGGGTATGGGCGAGGTGCCGGTGGCCGAGCTCGTACTGAGGCGTCTGCTGCCCATGGCCCATCGCGGTCTCGAGCTCTCCGGCATGGACGCGGCGTGGCGGGAGCCGCTGCTGGGGATCATCGAACAGCGCTGTGTCACCGGGCGCAACGGCGCGGTCTGGCAGGCGGAGATGTACCACCACATCGACGCCACGAGCCGCGTCGACCACCATGAGGCGCTTCGGCTCATGACGCAGCAGTACATCGACTACATGCATCTGAACGCGCCGGCGCACACCTGGCCCGTGGACTGAGTGCTCCTTGCTCGCCCGTATGGGGGCGGAGTGATCCGCCCGGCAATGTGCATTTATGTCTGGTATGGAGACTTTCTCCTGCGCTGCGCTGTAAGTCGAATTGCCATGCATTCTCGCTAGTTGAAGCTGTTTGTGGGTTTTGGGGGAACCTCGGGGGTTGCCCCGATCCCCCGTGATGTCGGTCACCTGGTCCGCTCTGTGCGGATAACGCCGTACGGGTCAGTTCCCTTCCGCGAGAAGGAATTTGAGCCATTTGACGCGGCACTGACAACGTGAATTACCCATCAGGGAGAGACGTCCGCTTTGTGATGTGAAATTCGGGACTTGTTCCGCCGGGATCCTCTCGCTTAACGTCACCGTCAATCCGGATGGACCGCCGAATCCTGCCGCCGTCCGGTACACCGCACCCACTCACGTACGGCAGGAGCGGGGGAACCAGGTAAGCCGCCGATCCGGAATACCGGAACGGCTCGGGGTGAAGTCGCCACAGATGCGACCGGGCATCTCCAGCCCGAACCCGACAGCTCACCTCGCAGGCGACGGAGAGGAATCCGCCATGCCCGCAAAGGGTAAGCACCGTCGTCCCAAGTCCCGTTCACTCACCCGCGGATTCGTCGCAGCGGGCACGGGCGGCGCCGCACTCGCCCTCCCGCTCATGGGCACCACCGCTGCTCAGGCGGCACCGGCCGCGCTGCCCGCGGCCGCGGAGAAGACCGTCGCGCCGGCCACCGTGGCCGCCGCCGCCCAGAAGTCCAAGGTCACCACCTATTCCGTGGTCGCGGGTGACTCCCTTTCCAAGATCGCCGCCAAGTATTCTCTGAGCGGTGGCTGGAAGGAGCTCTTCAACGACAACCGGAGGGCCATCGGCCACGATCCGGCGCTGATTCACCCCGGTCTCGAGCTCACGATCGGCGCAAAGTCCCCGGCCAAGGAAAAGGCCGCGCCCAAGAAGGCCGACCGGACCGCCGCGACCGACCGCGCGGACCGCTCGGAGCGGAAGAGCGCGCCGGCTGCCAAGCCCGCCACCTACGCGAACAACCTCGACGGCTGGATCAAGGAATCGCTCGCCATCATGGCCCAGCACGGCATTCCGGGAAGCTACGAGGGAATTCACCGCAACATCATGCGTGAGTCCTCCGGCAACCCGCAGGCCATCAACAACTGGGACATCAACGCCATCAACGGCACGCCCTCGAAGGGCCTGCTGCAGGTCATCCAGCCGACCTTCGACGCCTACCACGTCCCCGGCACGGCCAACGACCTGTACGACCCGGTCGCCAACATCACGGCCGCGTGCAACTACGCCGCCGACCGCTACGGTTCCATCGACAACGTGAACGGCCCCTACTGACGGGACCGTTGCGACGGCCGACAGGCCGCAGCATCTCATCGCCGGGCCGGAGCCCGGGGCGTCCGGCGGCGCCCCGGTCTCCGGCCCTTGGCCGTGCCCGGCGCTCAGCCCCGCACGGCCACATGGAACGAGGACAGCCACAACACCACGGCCGCCCCTGCCCCCACCACAACACGCACGCTCTCATCCGTCGACCCGGCCAGGGCGACCGCGGTGCCGACGACCGCGACGACCGTCAGCAGAACGGCCGTCCACGTGTACTGCCACTGATCGAAGAGACGCGCCAGCGGAAAGAAGTGCAGACCCACCACGAGGCAGATCCCCGGCGGGATCAGCTCGGCGTGGCCCGTCGCGTTCGAAGCGGCGATCACCGCGAAGATCGCGACGACCTCGACGGCGTTCACGAGGCCGACCCCGCGGTTCCACTTCTCCGGCAGCCGCACCGTGCGGCGCGCGGGTCCCGCGGCGCCCCGGAACGCAACAACAACGGCCGCGACGGTCAGCGCGGCGCCCACACCGCCGACGGCGACGGAAACAGTCGTCGATGCGAGCCCGGAACCGGCCGCGCAGGCCCACACCAGGGCGAACACCGCGAGAACCACGGCCCCCCGGCGGCGCAGCTGCTGAGTGAGTACCAGGCACTCCGTGTCGGTGGTCATGGCCGGAGGCTACAGCGATCGTCCGCCGTGTGACCGGCAGTTGGCCGACCGGCTGCGAGCACGGGATGAGTATGAGGACCGGACGGTCTGAGTACACGCCCGGATCCGCCGGCACCCCGCCACTGGTCGAACGCTGCCGCGCGGCCGGCACCGCGGTCCGCGCCCGGCCGCGAGGTCACACTCCAGGGGCGTGGCGCACTCGGTGATCCAGTTATCGCCAGAGGGTGGCGCGGGCGCGGAGGTCGATCGGTCGACCGCATTGGTCTCGTACAGGTTCGTCGTCCATACTGCCCGCCGTGGAGCAGCAGATAGATCCGAAGACGAAGATCGAAATCGGCGTGGGGACGGATCCGGCGTACATCCCGGGACTCACGGCGCCCGCGCCTGCCGCCAAGGGCGGGGAGGAGGGGAAGAAGAGGGCCGAGGAGACCGCGCCCGAAGACGAGACCGCGTCCGAGGCCGAGGCCGAGACCGGGACCGACGCCGAGGGTGACGAGCCCCTGGCGGCGGTCGGCGGGACGCCCGCCGAGGAGTCGGACGCCGAGCCCGCCGGTGACGACGCCGCCGACGGGCCCGTCTTCGAGGTCCGCGACCGCCGCGGGTCGATCACCGCCGACCGCAGCGGCATCCGCTTCACCCTGGACGACCAGGAGGCGGACTTCCACTGGGACGAGATCGGCGCCGTCGAGGTGAAGCCGGCCCGCTTCGGACGCCGGTTCACGGTCACCGTCCATGTCGCGGCCAACCGCTGGTTCAACGCCGACGTCGAAGCGCCCGCCAGGAGCCGTCTGAGTGAGTGGACGGCGGAGCTCGACGCGGTCCTCGACGCCTACTTCGAAGAGTCCTGACCGCCGGCGGACCACGTCTGGGCGGGGCGACACAAGCTCGCCCAGGCGTGGTTTGCGCCATTTTGGGCGTTCTGCCGCATAGCTTCGGGTTATGACAAAGCGACAAACGACCGTCCTCGGCTGCACGGCTCTGCTCGTCGTGTCCGGCCTCGGCGCCTCCGCCCCCGCCCATGCCTCCGTCACACACCAGGTACGGCCCGGCCAGTCGATCCAGGCTGCCGTGAACGCCGCACAGCCCGGCGACACGATCAACATCGCCGCCGGCACCTACAAGGAAAGCGTCCGCATTACCAAGCCCCGTCTGACCCTCCAGGGGGCGGGCGCACGGACGGTGATCAAGCCGGCGGCCAAGCCCGCCAAGACCGACTCCTGCGCTGCGGCCGGCAACGGGATCTGCGTCCTCGGCACCAAGGTGCAGCCGCTCGAAAAGGTCAGGATCCGCTCGCTGCGGCTCAGCGGCTTCGCCAAGAACGGCATCTGGGCCGCCTGGACCGACCGGCTGACGGTGCGCCACGTCACCTCGGAGGACAACGGGACCTGGGGCATCGCGCAGGAGCGGTCCACCCGTTCGGAGCTGCAGCAGAACGTCGTCCGCCGCAACGGAGACGCAGGCATCTTCGTGGCGAACACCGTCAGCGAGGAGGCAGGTGCCACCGACACCAAGGGAACGGTCGTCAGCGGCAACATCATGAGCGGCAACCGGATCGGCGCGACCGTCCGCCGCGTGCGGAACCTGACGCTGCAGGGCAACGAGATCACCCGGAACTGCGCCGGCGCATTCCTCGTCGGCGACGAGACGGTGCCCCGCGCGGGCGCGCTGACGGTCCGTTTCAACCACATCTACAAGAACAACAAGCACTGCGACGCCACCGCACGGCTGCCCGAGATCCAGGGCACGGGAATCGTCCTCACCGGCACGGAGGACACCCTGGTCGAAGCGAACCTGGTCCGTGACCACGTGGGCTCGGCACCGATGTCCGGCGGCATCGTCCTGTTCAAGAGCATCGTGGGCGCCGCCGGCACCGACAACGTCATCCGGCACAACCTGGTGACGGGCAACAGCAAGGCGGACCTGGCCAACAGGGACACCAAGGGCACCGGAAACATCTTCGCCGAGAACATGTGCCGGGCCTCCGAGCCCGCGGGCCTGTGCTGACCGACCGGACGGAGGCCACCGGCCCTGCCCACTCACGAAAGACTGAGACCGCATGACCACTGCAAGCGCAACACCTCAGACCGCCATGCGGCTGAGGGAGCTCGTCTTCGGTGCCGCCTGTGCCGCGGCCGTACGCGCGGCGGCCCGGCTGGGCGTCGCGGACGCCCTCGGCGACGCACCGGCGACCGCGGAGGAGCTCGCGGCACAACTGAAGGCCAACCCGAGGGCGTTGCGGCGGATGCTGCGCGCGCTGACCTGCTACGGGATCTTCGCCGAGGAGGACGGCAGGTTCGTCCACACCGACATGTCCCGGATGCTGCGAGAGGACGACCCGCACAGCCTCAAGTACATCGCCCTGTGGTGCACCGAGCCCTGGACCTGGGACGCCTGGCCGCTCCTCGACGACGCGGTCAGGACCGGCCGCAGTGTCTTCGGCGGCCTGTACGGCAAGGAGTTCTTCGACTACCTGCACG
The DNA here is from genome assembly GCF_040613325.1 of Streptomyces sp. NPDC006283. Lineage (NCBI taxonomy): Bacteria > Bacillati > Actinomycetota > Actinomycetes > Kitasatosporales > Streptomycetaceae > Streptomyces > Streptomyces sp. NPDC006283. Next base: position 107,659 of record NZ_JBEXRZ010000003.1, read on the forward strand.
AGGACGCCCACGAGTCGGCCCATGTCTTCAACCGGGCCATGACCACCTCCAGCATGCAGTCGGCGCGGGACGTCGCCGAACTGCTCGACCTGGAAGGGGTCAAGACCGTCGCGGACATCGGCGGCGGTCAGGGGCATGTGCTGGCGAGCCTGCTGGAGAAGCACCCCGGAGTCACCGGGACGCTGCTCGACCTGCCCCGCGTCGTCGCCGCCGCCGATCCCCGGCTGCTCGAGGGCGGCACGCTCGCCGACCGGGTCAGCATCGTCCCCGGCGACTGCCGGCAGACCATGCCGGTCGAGGCGGACCTGTACATCATCAAGAACATCCTGGAGTGGGACGACGAGAGCACCCGCCGCACCCTGGGCAACGTCGTCGCGGCGGCCCGCCCGGGAGCCCGGGTGGCCGTCATCGAGAACATCGTCGACGACACGCCGTCGATGAAGTTCACCACCTCGATGGACCTGATGCTGCTGCTCAACGTCGGTGGGGCCAAGCACACGCAGGAGAGCATGACCAGCCGGATGACGGACGCCGGCCTGGTCATCGGCGACATCCGTCCCGTCAACGCCTATCTGCACGTCTTCGAGAGCGTGGTCCCGGGCTGAGCCGCCCGTGGCCGTGCGCGCAAGGGCGGCTCGCTCGTGACGGGGCCGGTAGTCGGTCTGCTGCACCGCAATCAGGTGTGGCACGCATGGCTGTTCCGGGCCACCGAC
>NZ_JBEXRZ010000004.1:0-97754 GCF_040613325.1 Streptomyces sp. NPDC006283
GGTCCACCACCCGGCCGGCCGCCTCGCTCGCCGCGAGCTTGGCCGTCGAGGCCTTGGCGTGCAGGGTCTTGCGGTCGGTGTCCGGCTGATCCGCCTCCCAGGCGACCTGGTGGGTGTAGGCGCGGTTGACGGCGATGTCGACGGCACAGTCGGCGAGCATGCCCTGGATCAGCTGGAAGTCGGCGATCCGCGAGCCGAACTGACGCCGTTCCAGGGCCCAGTCACGGGCCAGCTCCAGCGCACGCTCCGCGGCGCCCGTCGTGCGGGCGGCGATCATGAGCCGTTCGTCGGTGAACCACTCCTTGGTGAGTTCGTAGCCGTTGCCGACGCCCCCGAGCACGTCCTCGTCGGGGACGAACACGTCCTCGAAGACGAACTCCGGGTGGCCGTTGACCGCGGAGTGCATGAACCGCGGTACGCGGGTCATCCGCACGCCCGGCGCCTGCTTGTCGACGAAGAAGAGCGTCGGCTGCCGCTCGGGGCCCGCGTCGGCCTGCACCAGCAGGAAGTCCGCGATGTCGCCGCAGGTGACGAACCACTTCTCCCCGTTGAGCAGCCAGCCGTCCTCGGCCCGGTCGGCTGTGCTGGTGCCGGAGCCGGGGTCCGACCCGGCATCGGGCTCGGTGACGGCGAAGGCGTCGAAACGCTCACCGCGGATGACGGGCAGCAGGTACTTCTCGCGCTGAGCCGGTGTGCCGTACGCCAGGACGTTGGCCGGGCGCCAGGGGATGTCCCACAGGCAGTTGGTGACCTTGCCGAACTCCTCCTCGACGATGACCTGGTCGAGCAGGCTGAGCCCGGCGCCGCCCCACTCCGCGGGCATGTTGATCGCGAACACGCCGGCGTCGATGGCCTCGCGGGTCAGCTCGCGGACGGTGTCGGCCGGCAGCGGTCCGCCGGCCTCCTCCGACGCGTTCTCGTACTCCATGAGCCGCTGGGAGTAGGCGGCGGCGCGGGCCTTGAGGTCGGCCTGCTGGGGGGTGTAGCGGAAGTCCATGGGCGTCCTTCTGGGCGTGATTGAGGGTGGTCGGGCGGGTCGGGCGGGCCAGGCAGGCCGGGTACGGCAGATCGGGCTGATCAGGCGAGTACGGCGCGCGCGTCCAGGGCGAGGGCGCCGTCCGGGCGGACCAGGAGGGGATTGACCTCGAGTTCGGCGAACTCGGGGTGGGCCGCGGCGACTTCCGTGACACGGGCGACGGCGTCGGCGGCCGCGGCGATGTCGACGGCGGGCCGGCCGCGGACACCCGCGAGCAGCCCGGCGGTGCGCAGCCCCCGCAGCAGCCGCTCCGCGCGTGCCGGTGGTACGGGAGCCAGCGCGAACGCGACATCGTGCAGGGTCTCGGTCAGGACGCCGCCGAGTCCGACCATCGCGACGGGACCGAAGCGGGGGTCCCGGTCGACGCCCACGATCAGCTCGACGCCGTCGGTGAGGTCGGCCATGGCCTCGACCGAGTAGGAAGGCGCGCCGAGCCGGGCGTGCATGTCCCGGTACGCGGCCAGCAGCGCGGCCGCGTCGGGCAGCCGCAGGGCGACACCGCCCGCGTCGGACTTGTGCAGCAGGTGCAGCGCCTTGAGGACGTACGGCCCGTCGAACTCGGCTGCCGCATCGAGGAGTTGGGACTCGTCGGTGATCTCGCGGGCTGGGGGGAAGCGTACGCCGGCGGCGGCGAGGAGTGCCCGTACGGAGTGGTAGCCGGGATCGGTCAGGGGCACGGCGGGCGGCGGCAGCGGCGGGATACCGGTCGGCTCGACGGGCTCGGTGACGGTGAGCGCGGCAAGGGCGCGCGCCGCGTCCTCGGTGGCGCCGAAGACGGGGATGCCGGCGTCGGCGAGGATCCGGCAACTGGGCGACGCGGGGTACATGGACTGCACGACGAGGGGCTTGGAGGACTCGGAGCGCAGTCGGGCGATCTCCTGGGCGGCCCGGACCTCGCCCTCGGACAGGGCCGTTCCGCCGCCGCCGAGACCGCCCGCCGAGGCGGCGTACCCCCCGAAGTAGCCGGTCATGAGGACCGCGTCGATCTCGTCGGTGGCCAGCAGGGCGCCGGCGGTGGCGGCGTACGAGCGGGGATCCTGCTCGCCCATTCCGGCCAGGTCCACGGGATTGCCGACGGCGGACTGCTCCCACAGCACGGTGCGCAGCCGGTTCTGCGCGCCGTCGCCGAGTTCGGGGACGTCGAGTCCGGCGGTTTCTGCCGCGTCGGCGGCGATGGCGCCGTGGCCGCCGCCGTCGGTGAGGATCGCGGTGCGCCGCCCGGCCCCGGGCCGCTGGGCGTCGAGGGCGGCCAGCACGACCGCCATCTCCCGGGGTGTGCTGACGAGGTGGACGCCCGCGTCACGGCAGGCGGCGGCGACGACGTCGGCGGAGGTCGTCAGGGCGCCGGTGTGGGACTGGGCGCTTCGGGCGGACGCGGTGCCGCGTCCCGCGGTGAGCAGCACGACGGGTTTACCCGCTGCGGCAGCGGCCTCGGTGAACGCGCGGCCGTCACCGAAGTCCTCGGCGTACACGGCGATGGCGGAGGTGCCGTCGTGGTGGGCGCAGTCTTCGACGAGGTCGACGAGGGTGATGTCGGCCTGGTTGCCGAGGGAGACGAAACGGGAGAAGCCACAGCCGTGCGGGGCGAGCCGGAGCTGGAGTTCGAGGGCGAGGTTGCCGCTCTGGCTGAGCAGCGCGACACCGCCGGGGGCGAAGGTGTCGGAGGCGAGATACAACTCGGTGGTGTTGTCGGCGATGCCGAGGCAGTTGGGGCCGACGAGGACGGCTCCGGCGTCGCGGACGCGGGCGGTGATCGCCTGCTGTCGGGCGAGGCCGGCGGCGCCGGTCTCGGCGAACCCGGCGGTGATGGCCACCAGGGCGCGGGCGCCGCAGGCCAACGCGTCGTCGACGGCTGCCTCGAACCCGGACCCGGGAACGGAGATGACGACCAGGTCGACCGGCTCACCGACGGCGGCGACGCTGGTGGCCGCGGTACGGCCCAGCACGGTGCCGCCTCGGCGGTTGACGAGGTGGACGGGGCGGCGCCCGAGGGCGCGCAGGGCCTGGGCGGCAATCGCGTGGCCGTATTTGGCGGGGTCGTCGCTGGCGCCGACCACGGCGACGGACTTGGGATCGAAGAGGGACGTCAGGTCCCGGCCAGGGATGCGGGGCATGTCACTTCTCCAGCCGGAGCGCGGAGTTGGGACAGCTGTCGGCGCAGGCGCGGGCGGCGCTCTCCTCGCCGGGCGGAACGTCCGCGGCGACGACGGAGGCGTAGCCCCACTCGTCGAGTTCGATCCGGTCCGGGGCGTGTTCCTGGCACAGGCCGTAGCCCTGGCACCGGGTGGAGTCCAAAAGGAGTTTCATGGTGGTCCTTTCGACGGTCCGTCTCAGGGACGGCGAGCGGGCGCGAGCGCGGCCGTGGGGACGTGGACGGGCAAGGAGTTGTCGGACACCTCGGGCACGGGGACGGTGAGGCGGGCGCCCGTGGCCACCGGATGTGCTTCCGCATGTGCACCCGGCGTGCCGGCAGCGGCGGCGCAGGCGGGGCAGGGGGCGGCGAGATGGGCGTCGACGAGGGCGGGGAAGGTGTGGAGCAGGCTGCCCGCGTTGCCGGCCGCGGCATCGAGGAGGCCGCAGGCGCCGCGGCCGGGCAGCCCCGCGGACCAGCGCCCCAGCGCGCCGACGACGTCGTCCGCGGCGGTCCCGGTGGACAGCCTCTGCAGGGCGTCGCGGATCGATCCCGAGCCGGCGACGCACACGCCGCACTGGCGGGCGCTCTCGGCGGCGAGGTGCGCGGCGGCCTCCGCGGCGGCGGTGACGGGACAGTCGTGCGGGCCGAGGAAGCGGACGGCGCCGCAACCCAGCGCGGTGCCCGCGTCCGCGAGACGGCCGGGGTCGACCGGCAGGTCGAGTGAGCGTTCGGCGACGAGACCGCCGAACAGCCCGCCCATGAGCGCGGCGTGGACGCCCGGGCCGCCGTGGGCGAGCGCCAGGCTGCGCAGGGTGGTGCCGTAGGGGACCTCGGTGAGCAGTGGGGCGACGCCGGCTCCGGAGAGGGTCATCAGGGTGGCGTCGGCGATCCGGCGGCCGAGGGCCGGACGGGCGGCGATGAGCGCGATGCGGGCGAGGGTCTCGACGTTGGAGACGAGAGTGGGCTCGTCGCCGACGCCTCGCTGGAACGGCCGGGGCGGCTTGGCGAGCGGCAGCGCCGGGCCGCCGTTGATGCGGCGCACCACCGCGGTCTCCTCGCCGGCGACATAAGTGTGCTCGGTCTCGACGATCTCGACGGGCAGGGGCGGAGGATGCTCCGCGAGGGCACGTCGCACGCGGACGGCCGCGGTGGGGTCGGCGAGGTAGACGTACGCGCGCCGGGCCCCGACGACGGCGGCCGCTCGTGCGAGTCCGTCGAGCACGAGGTGGGGGCGGGCCCGGAGCAGCCAGCGGTCCTTGACGGAGCCGGGTTCCCCTTCCTCGCCGTTGGCGACGACGACGGGGGCACCGCCGGCGTCACGCACGGCCGCCAGTTTGGTTGCGGTGGGAAAGCCGGCACCGCCGCGGCCGCGCAGCCCGTTCGCGGCAAGATGCCCGAGCAGCGCGTCGGGGGTGGTGGCTGCGCCGTATCCGCCGTGGGCGACGTACGCGGCGGCGGTTTCGAGACGGTCGGGCCGCGCGCCGAGGACCGTGCCGAGGTGGACGGACGCTTCGGGCAGCGGGCCGTGCTCGGGCCCTTCGGTGCCCGAGCCCTGGCAGGGCCCGGGCACAGGACCGTGACCGTGCACTTCGGTCGTGGGGCGGACGGCGGGCATCAGGGACCGGACGGCGGTCCGCGTGAGCGTGAGGGCTCGCGTCGTGGTCATGCGCGCCCTCCGGGGCGTGGGGTTGCGGGGTGGCCGGCGGGGTCGCCGGCGCGCAGGGTGCGCAGCGCGCACTCCAGGGCGCGGCGCTGCGGGGCCGTACGGGCATAGGCGCTCCCCGGGAGGCCGATGAGCATGTGGTGGTGGTCGAGGACCACCTCGGCGGCAATGCGGGCCGCGCGGCGGTCGCCCGGCCGGGTGCCGTCCGCGACACCGGTCACGAGGTCGGTCACTTCGGCGAGGTACCGCAGCCAGCTGCGTTCACTGCCGTGCAGGATCAGGCGCTGCACCCGGCGGTTCTCGACGGCGGATGCCGCCGGCGGACTGCGCAGGGCCGCCACGTTCGCGGGCAGTTCCCGTTCCGGCTCGGGCGTGAGGCCGAGCCAGACCAGACTCCGACGACCGCTCATGCGTGCCTCCGGTCAGAGGTGTGCGGACCCGGTCGATGCCGGGAGTGACCTGTGGGTGCCGAGAGCCCGGACGGGCCGGGTGCGGCGTGGTGCCGGGAGCCCGGGGCCACCGGGTGCCGGCGGGATGCCCGGAGGCCCCGAAGGGCCGGCGCCTCGGGCACCGCGAGAGGAGAGGGAGTCGCGAGAAGACAGGGAGTGAAGACAGAGGGGCCGTGACGAGTCGCGGCGAGGCCGGACGAGATGCGCCCGGGGCGGGCCGCGTTCGGAGACCGGCCCGTCGCGGCGACAACCAGAGACTAACTAACTGATTAGTCAGGCCGCAACCCTTGACAAGAAACAAGCCAGGTCCCCAGGCTAACTAATCAATCAGTCAGCGTTGGGCGCTCACCCTGGAGTCAGCCGATGCACGCGAAAGCCCCCGCCACTGCCCCCGCGACCACGGGCCCAGCCCCCGCCGCACCACCGGGTTCTCTCCCGTCCGCGGCCGCCGAGGCCGCCCCGCCCTCCCCCGGCGAGGCCGCCCCGCCCTCCCCCGGCGAGGCTCTGGCCGCCCGCTACTACACCGACCCGGCCGTCGCCGCCGACGAGAACCGGCACATTTTCGCCAAGTCCTGGCAGCTCGTGTGCCACGAGTCGGACCTGCCGGGCCCGGGCGCCCGGCTCACCGCGACCGCGGCCGGCCGCGAGGTCCTGGTCGTCCGCACCGAGGACGGCAGTCTCGCCGCTCATCTCAACGTCTGCCGGCACCGCGGCACCCGCCTGGTCTCCGCACCCGAGCCGGACGGCAAGGCCATCCGCTGCCCCTATCACGGCTGGACGTACAAGCTCGACGGCCGGCTCGTCGGCGCCCCGGAAGCCCGGCAGATCCCGTGCCTGGACAAGCCGAAGCTCGGGCTCTTCCCGGTCCGCGTCGAGTCGTTCCTCGGCTTCGTCTTCGTCAACCACGACCCCGGCGCCGTGCCGCTCGCCGAACAGTGCGCCGGACTCGCCGAGGCCGTGGGGCACTATGCGGGGACCGATCTGGTGCCGGTCGGCCGCAGCCGTATCCATGACCTCGACGGCGCCGAGGTACAGCACGCCAACTGGAAGGTGGCCGTCGACAACTACCTGGAGGGCTATCACGTACCGGTCGCCCACCCCGGCCTGATGCGGCTGCTCGACTACCAGGGCTACACCTGCGAGATCGACGAGTCCTACGCGCTGTTCGCCTCCCCGCTGCGCGACAAACCCTCGTCGAACTGGCCCGAGCGCCTCTACCAGCGCATCGCCGCTCCCATGCCCGGCCTGACCGAGGCCGATCGCCGGGTCTGGCGGTACGCGGTGATCTATCCGAACACACTCATCGACTTCTACCCCGACCATGTGCTTGCCTGGACCGCGATCCCCACGGGAGTCGACCGCGTCGCCGTACCCGGCGCGTTCTACACCCGGCGCGGCACTTCGCTGCGGACCCGCATCGCGCGGCGGCTCAACATCCACATCGGCTGGATCACCAACGACGAGGATGCCGAGCTCGTGGCCCGCGTACAGAAAGGACTCTCCACCCCGGGATTCGAACCGGGTCCGCTGTCCCGGCGCGAGTCGGCGGTCGGCTGGTTCGCCGGACGGGTACGGGCGGATCTCGCCGCGGATCCCCCGGACGGAACGGCCTGAGCCGCGAGCCGCAGCCACGGACGACGCCACCCGCCCCGGCACACCGGCTTCCCGCCCGCACCCGGCACCCCTCACGACACAACACCGCACCCGATTCCGAGCCGCGTCCACAACGGCACCGCCCCCGAACGGCGCCGGCTCCCAGGTCCCGCACGGCCCACGCCGCCCCACGTGTGCGCACGGACCCCAGCTCCCCTGATCCGTGTCCGTCCCCAGCACGGACCCCACGGAGAGGACCACCGATGTCCCCCGAGGCACTCCCCCTGTCCCGCCGATCCTTCCTGCGCACCGGTTCCGCCGCGGCGGCCGGGCTCTCTCTCGGCATCACCGCGGCCGGTTGCGGGTTCACCTCCGCCGCCCCGGCCGCACAGGAGACCAGCGACGAACCCATCGAGATGAAGATCGACGGCGACCTGGTGTACTTCAACTGGGCCGACTTCGTCGACCCGGCCATCTTCGCCGGGTTCGAGAAGGAGTACGGCGTGAAGGTCGTGCAGTCGAACTTCGACTCCATGGAAGGCATGGCCGCCAAGCTCAACGCCGGCAACCGCTACGACATCATCTTCCCGACCGCCAAGTGGGCCCAGCGGCTGACCGAAGGACACCGGCTGCGCCGTATCGATCACTCCCGGCTGCGCAACGCAGACGCCGTGCTCGCCCACTACGACTACTTCGCCGACCCCTGGTACGACCCCGGATCGCGGTACACCCTGCCGTTCACCATGTACAAGACGGGCATCGGCTGGCGGAAGGACAAGATCGGCGACGACCTGTCCGGCTCCTGGGACGACCTGTGGGCGCCGCGCGCGAAGGGCCGTGTCTTCGTACTGGACGACCGTGACGAGGTCCTCGGCATGGCCGCTCTGAAACTCGGCCTCGACATCTCCACCACCGACCCGGACGGCCTCGGTGAGATCACCGGGACGCTGCGCTCGCTCCGTCCCCATCTGCGCGGCTTCTCCAGCGACAGCTACAACAACCTGCTCACCGGCAACGCGGTCATGACACAGGCCTGGAGCGGTGACATGGCCGCCATGCTGAACCAGGCCGAGGACCCGTCGGTGTTCGGCTTCCAGACGGCGAGAGAAGGCGCGCCCGTCAACTCCGACTGCTACGCCATCCCGTCCGACGCTCCTCACCCCGGCACGGCGATGCTCTTCATCGACTACATGCTCCGCCCGGAGAACGTCCGCAAAAACATCGAGTACATCGGCTACCCGATGCCGGTCCACGGGACGGAGGACACCTACGCCGCGCTGGTCGAGCCCTTCCCCGAGTGCCTGGTCTCCTCCGACGACCTGAAGGACGACCTGTATTTCCGCAACGGCGACGCGCAGGGCGAACGGGCCCGGGACGCCGCCTGGACCCGCGTGAAAGCCGGCTGACGCCATGGCCGGCTCCAAGACACCGGTCCCGGCGCGGCCGGGGCCCGACACGCACCGCCTTCCTCTCGGGAAGGCCGCCGGGGAACCCGGCCCGGACGGTGCCCCGACGCAGCCCGCACGCACCGGCCCCTCCGCCGCGGGCAACCGTCTGTGGACCGTGCTGATGCTGCCCGGCACGCTGTGGATGGCCGCGTTCCTCATCGGCTCGCTGATCCTGGTCGCCACGCTGGCGTTCGGCACCACCGACCCGCTCGGCAACCCGCGCTTCGGCTTCAATCCGGAGAACTTCGCGGCACTCGCCGAACCGGCCTACCGGGCCGTGATGGTGCGCTCTCTCGGGTACGCACTGCTGACCTGTCTGATCTGTCTTCTCGTCGCGTATCCCGTCGCCTACGCGATCGCCCTGCACGGCGGGCGCTTCAAGACGCTCCTGATCGCCGCGATCGTCGTGCCGTTCTTCGCCAACTACCTGGTGCGCATGTACGGCTGGTCGGTGGTCCTGTCGGACGACGGACCGCTCCTGAAGGCGCTGCGCGGGATCGGGCTCGTCGGCGACGACGCCAAGGTCCTGCAGACCGGGGTCGGGGTCGTGGCGGGGCTCGTCTACGGCTTCGTCGTCTTCATGATCATCCCGCTGTACGCCGCGCTGGAGCGCATGGACGTGTCCCTGATCGAAGCGGGACGCGACCTCTACGGCGGTCCACTGCGGACCTTCGTCCACGTCACGCTCCCCGCCACGAGACAGGGCGCGGCCGCCGGCTGTGTCCTCGTGTTCCTGCCCGCCATGGGCGACTTCGTCAGCGCCCAGTTGATGGGAGGTCCCGACCAGATCATGATCGGCAACCTGATCCAGGACAAGTTCTTCCAGGGCCAGAACTGGCCGCTCGGCTCGGCGCTGACGATGCTGATGATGGCCGTGCTCTTCCTCGGCATGCTGGGCTATCTGCGGCGTGCCCGCAAGGACGAGGCGGAGGCGGTCCGATGACGGCCCGAGCCGCCGGCTCCCGGCGGACACGCCGCGGCACCGACCGCAGGCCCCGGTTCGCGATCGCCGTCACCGCCGCCTTCTTCGCACTGCTGTATCTGCCCATCGGCGTGGTGGTGCTCTTCTCCTTCAACTCGCAGAAGTCGCTGACCGTCTTCAAGGACTTCAGCCTGCGCTGGTACGGAGCGTTCTTCCGGGACCAGGTGCTGCTCGACTCGCTCGGCATGAGTCTGCGGGTGTCCCTGGTAGCCATGGCGGGCTCGCTGATCCTCGGTGTGACGCTCGCCCTCGGCCTGGTCCGCTGCCGGAGCCGGCTCGGTTCGCTGGCCGGTCTGATCATGCTCGTTCCGCTCGTCACGCCCGAGATCGTCACCGGCGTCGCGGCGATGCTCCTGTTCAAGGGCATCGGGATCCCACTGTCCACGGGCACGGTGATGCTGGCCGAGATCACCTTCTCGATCTCGTACGTGACCGTCATCCTGCGCTCCCGGATCGCGGCGCTGAACCCAGAGGTGGAGGAAGCGGCCATGGACCTCGGGGCGACGCGCTGGCAGTCGTTGCGGCTGGTCACCCTCCCCGCGCTGCTGCCCAGCATTCTGGCGTCCGCGGTGCTGATCTTCGCGCTGGTCTTCGACGACTTCGTACTCGCATACTTCACGACCGGTGTCGATCCGCAGCCGCTGTCCGTGCGCATCTACTCGGCCATCCGCTTCGGTGTGCAGCCGACCATCAACGCGGTCGGCACGCTGATGCTCGTCGGGTCGATCACCCTCATCGCCCTCGCGTTGTTCATTCCGCGCCTGTTCGGCCGGCGCGGCGGCCTCGATCTCCTCTCCGGGAAGTGACACCCGTGACCACGACGACCACGACCACAGCCGCCACGACCGGCACCGACGACGCGCCCGCCGTCCGGCTCGACAACATCTGCAGGAGCTACGGCGACTCCTACGCCGTCCGGGACCTGTGCCTGGACATCGCGCCGGGCGAGTTCTTCTCACTGCTCGGCCCTTCCGGCTGCGGCAAGACAACCTCACTGCGGATGATCGGCGGGTTCACCGATCCCACCGAGGGCGCGATCCTGCTGAGCGGCAAGGACGTCACCGCCCTGCCGCCGAACAAGCGGGACGTCAACACCGTCTTCCAGAGCTACGCCCTCTTCGACCACCTCTCGGTGGCCGACAACGTGGCCTTCGGCCTCAAACGCAGGGGTGTGGGCCGAGCCGAGATCCGCGAACGGGTCGCCACGATGCTGGACCGGGTGCAGCTGGGAAGCCTGGCGGACCGCAAGCCCGCCACCTTGTCCGGAGGCCAGCGCCAGCGCGTCGCTCTGGCCCGGGCGCTGGTCAACCGGCCGCAGGTGCTGCTGCTGGACGAGCCACTGGCCGCGCTGGACCTGCGGCTGCGTCGGCAGATGCAGGTCGAACTGAAGCAGATCCAGCGCGAGGTCGGCATCACGTTCGTCTTCGTCACCCACGACCAGGACGAGGCGCTGACCATGTCGGACCGGATGGCGGTGATGAACGAGGGCCGGGTGCAGCAGTGCGGCACACCCGAGGACGTCTACGAGCGGCCGGCGAACAGCTTCGTCGCCTCCTTCATGGGAACGTCCAATCTGGTGCCCGGCACCTATCGGGCCGGTGCGGTGGTCATGGACCAGGGCCCTGCGCTGCCCGTCGGCCCCCGGGAGGGAATCGCCGAGGAGAGCCGTGTGAATCTCGCGATCCGGCCAGAGAAGATCTGGCTGTCCGACCTCGGGCCGGGGATGGCGCGGGTGAACGGGGTCGTCCGGGAGACCGTGTACTCGGGTCCGACCACGACCTATCTGATCGAACTCGCGCCCGGCGTCACGGTGTCGGTGCTGGAGCAGAACACCGACCGTTCGCGGATGGAGGACCGCTGGAGCGGCGGCGAGCACGTGGAGATCGGCTGGCTGCCGGAGCACTGTCTGGTCCTCGACTGAGGCGCCCTCTTCCCCCGGATCGAGCTCGAACGAAGGAACGCTTCTCCATGCATCATGACGTGATCGTGCTCGGCGCCGGACTCGCCGGACTCGCCGCCGCGCGGGACCTCGCGGCCGGCGGCGCCGACGTGCTGGTCCTCGAGGCCCGTGACCGGGTCGGCGGCCGGGTCGAGCAGACATCCCTCCCCGACGGGCGGCTCGTCCAGCTGGGCGGCGAGGTCGTCGGCCGCGCCCACACCGCGTATCTGGCCCTGGCCGCCGAACTGGGTCTCACGCCGATTCCCAGCTATGTCGCCGAGCCGGGGGTCATCGCCAGGGCCACGCCCGAGGGCGTCTCGGCCGGGGACCCGCCGCACTGGTTCGGCCCCGGCGACGACGCCTGCCACCGCCGCGTCACCGGCGTCTTCGCCGCCCTCGCCCGGACCGTCGACCCCGACGACCCCTGGAGCCACCCCGAGGCCCCGTCCCTCGACAAGGTCTCCGTCGCCGACTGGCTGCGGGCCGAAGGCGCCTCCCCGAGCGTCGTACGCCTCTGGGAGATCGGCCAACTCGCCCTGGCGAGCGGGTCGTACGAGCGGACGTCCCTGCTGTCCGCCCTGCGCAAGCACGCGGCCGTGCCCGGCGGTGACCGGACAGCCGCGGGCGGGCACTCCTCGGACCAGGTCGAGCACTACGACTACGAGGACTGGGAGGGCCTGCGGATCGCGGAGGGCTCGGCAACCGTGGCCCTGCGCATGGCGGACGAACTCGGCGCACGCATCCGGCTCGGCGCGCAGGTCGAAGCCGTCGACGTCCGCCCCGCCGGCTGCTCGGTGCGCCTCTTCGGCGGCGAGAGAGTGACCGCGGACGCCGTGGTCAGCGCGCTTCCCGTCGGCCCGCTCCGGTCCATCGCCGTCACCGGGGTGTCGGACCGCCGGATCGCCTCGCTGCACCGCCAACGGCAGGCCGTGGCAGCCAAGTTCGCCGCCGCGTACGACAAGCCGTTCTGGCGGGAGTCCGGGTACAACGGTCTCTCCGAGTGCGAGGGCGTCCTCGGCAGCACGTGGCCGCAGAACGAGGGTGTGCTGTCGGCTCTCGTCCCGCCCGAACGGTACGGCGTGCTGCTGAGCACGCCCCAGGAGCGCAGAGAGCGGGAACTGCTGGCCGAGATCGCCCGCCTGTACGGCGACGACGCACACCGTCCGCTCCGTTGCTGGGTCCGTATGTGGGGCACCGATCCATGGACGCAGGGCTACGTCACGCAGTGGACACCCGGCGACGTCATGGCGGTCGGACCGCTGCACGGCACCCACGAACCGCCCTTCTACGTCTGCGGCTCGGACCAGTGGGTCGCCGGCTATATGGAGGGCGCGGTCCGTACCGGACGCGCCGCCGCGAAGGAGGCGTTGCGCCGTGGCTGAGCGACGACACCTCACCGTGCACAACCACATCGGCGGCGACGACCTGCCCGCCGCGACCGGTGCGACCATGCGTCTGACCGACCCGGTGACCGGCACCACCCGCCGCACGGCGCCCCTGTCGGGGCCGACGGACACCGACGCCGCCTGCGCGGCGGCAGCCTCGGCGTACGAGCGCTGGTCGGTGACGACGCCGGCGGAACGGCAGACCGCGCTGCTGCGCATCGCCGACGCACTGGAGGCGCACGCGGACGAGCTGGTCGCGGCGGAGACGGCGGACACCGGCAAGCCGTCGGAGCTGTTCCGCTCCGACGAACTGCCCGCGATCGTCGACACCGTGCGGTTCTTCGCCGGCGCCGCCCGGAATCTGCCAGGTGCCGCCGCAGGCGAGTACACCGAGGGGCGGACCTCGTTGCTGCGCCGTGAGGCGGTCGGCGTCTGCGCCCAGATCACCCCCTGGAACTATCCGCTGATGATGGCGGTGTGGAAGGTGGCACCGGCGATCGCCGCCGGGAACACGAGTGTTCTCAAACCGGCGGACACCACACCGTCGTCGTCCGTGCTGCTGGCCCGTATCGCCGCGGAGCACCTGCCGCCGGGCGTACTCAACGTGGTGTGCGGCGACCGTGACACCGGGCGGGCGCTCGTCACGCACCCGGCGGTCCGGCTGATCGCGGTCACCGGCAGTGTGCGGGCGGGGCGCGAGATCGCCACCGCCGCGGCCGCCGACCTGAAGCGCGTGCACCTGGAACTGGGCGGGAACGCCCCCGTCATCGTGCACGACGACGCCGATGTGGAGTCGGCGGCCGCGCAACTGGCGGCAGTCGCGTACTACAACGCGGGCCAGGACTGCACGGCGCCGACACGGCTGCTGGTCCATGCGTCGCTCCACGACGCCTTCGTCGACGCGTTCGCCGCCCATGCGTCGGCGCTGCGGCCGGGAGTCGACTTCGGCCCGCTCAACAGCGCGGGCCGGCTCGCCGACGTGGAGGGCCTGCTGAGCAGACTGCCGGGCCGGGCGAAGGTCCCACTGGGCGGCACGCGCATCGAAGGGCCCGGCTGCTTCCACGCCGCGACGGTGGTCACCGGGGTCCGTCAGGACGACGAGATCGTGCAGGAGGAGATCTTCGGCCCCGTCGTCACCGTTCAGTCCTTCACCGACGAGCAGGAGGCTCTGCGACTCGCGAACGACACCCGCTACGGCCTCGCGGCGAGCGTCTGGACCGCCGATCACGACCGCGCCATGCGGGCGACGCGAGCGCTGCACACGGGCATCGTGTGGGTGAACACGCACGGGACCACGGTGTCGGAGATGCCGCACGGCGGCGTGCGGCACTCCGGATACGGCAGCGATCTTTCGATGGCGGGGCTGCTGGACTACACGCAGGTCAAACACGTGATGCTGTGAATGAACGCCATGCTGTGAACGGGCACCACCCGCCGGGAGCAGGTGGCGGCCCGTGTCAGCGCAGCGGGTCTTCGACCTTCGCCGCGGAGAGCAGCTCGAGCGAGAGGTCCCACAGCTGTGCCGCCAGGGCATGCCGGCGTGCCGTGCGGCTGGGCGTCTCCGGTCCGGCGGGCCCGAAGGCGAGCCGGCGCGGACCGTAGAGGGTGCCGTTGCGTGCGGCCGGGTCGGTCGCGGCGCGCAGTGTCGGCCAGGCACCGGCGGCGGCGGGCTGCGCGGCGACCCTGTCGAACAGGGAGAGCACCCGGGCCTGTACGCCGGTGTCCTTGCCGAGCTCGGTGGCCGCGTAGCCGGGGTGCGCGGCGAGGGACAGTGCGCCGCGGCCCTCGTTTCGGCGGGCGAGTTCGGCGGCGAAGAGCATGTTGGCCAGCTTGGACTGGAAGTAGGCGATCCAACGGTTGTAGCGGCCGTGCTCGAAGTTCAGGTCGTCCAGCCGGATACGGCCGGGGCGGTGTCCCATGCTGGTGAGGGTCACGACACGGGCGCCCGGTGTGGCGTTCAGCCGCGGCAGCAGCCGGAGCGTGAGGGCCATGTGGCCCAGGTGGTTCACACCGAACTGGGTCTCGAAGCCGTCGGCTGTCCGGGAGCGGGGCACGGCCATCAGGCCCGCGTTGTTGATGAGCAGGTCGACGCGCTCGTCCGGCAGGTCTTCGGTGAATCGCGCGATCGACTCCTGGTCGGCGAGGTCCAGCGGTGCCGTGCGCAGGCGGGTGGGTTCGATGCCGAGGCCGACCAGCGACCGGCGTGCGGCTGCGGCCTTCTCCTCGTTGCGGCAGGCCATCACCACAGTCGCCCCTTGCCTCGCGAGGACGCGGGTGGTGTGGAGCCCGAGTCCGGTGTTCGCACCGGTCACCACGGCGAGGGTGCCGTCGGCGAGGCGGGGGACGTGTTCTTCGGTCCAGCCGGTCATGGCGCATCTCCTTAACATGAACTCAGGTTCACCATCTATAGTGAACCTGAGTTCATGTTCGGTCAAGCAGGCGACAAGCAGGCAACAAGCATCCAGCGGGAGACTCCAGTGGTCCGTGCCGACTCACTGCGCAATCGGGAACGCATCCTCACCGCCGCCGGCGCTCTGCTCGCCGCCCGGGGCGAGGGCGTGGGGATGGACGAGATCGCCGCGGAAGCCGGGGTGGCCGTAGGGACGCTGTACCGCCACTTCCCCACGAAGTCCGATCTGATCGCCGCTGCCCTGGCCGAACTCACCGAGCGACTGGTCGCCGATGTCCGGTCCGCGGCCGACCGGGTGGACAACGGTGCCGACCCGGTCGCGGAACTCCGCGGCCTGCTCGAGTGGCTGATCACCAAACCGGCCGCTGACAAAGCGATCAAGGCGGCCGCGACCGGACTCGCCTCCGACGCCCTGCAGGAGATGGAGAGCCGCGGTTTCGCCGAACTGGACCGCATCACCGCCGTCGCACACGCCCGCGGCCTCCTCCACCCGGACATCACCACGGCGGACTTCGCCCTCATCGCCGCCACGGCGCCCGACGACACCCTGCCCGCGGCGGCCCGCGACCGCTGGATCGAACTGGCGCTCCGCTCGGTCCTGGCCTGACACCGACAGGGCACGCGAACCGACGTCACGGCCACCGCCCCGGACAGGGCCCAAGTGGTCGGGGTTCACCGAGGTGGCGATACCAGGCCTACCTCGTAGGCCGTGATGACGAGTTGGACCCGGTCGCGGGCTTCGAGTTTGGCGAGTAGCCGCGCTATGTGTGCCTTTGCGGTGGCCACGCTGATGTAGAGATGAGCGGCGATCTCGCTGTTGGACATGCCGCGTCCGACGAGGGTCAGTACCTCGCGTTCCCGCTCGGTGATGTTCCCGACCGGTCGTGGATGCGGGGCCGGTTCGGGGCGGGCGGCGAACTCTGCGATCAGGCGGCGTGTCACGCTCGGTGCAATCAGGGCGTCCCCTGCGGCGACCACGCGGATCGCCACGAGGATGTCGTCCAGCGCCATGTCCTTGACGAGGAACCCGCTCGCACCTGCTCGGAGCGCGCCGTAGATGTACTCGTCATCATCGAACGTGGTGAGGACGAGGACGCGCGTCGCCCCGCCGGATGCCGTAATCATCCCGGTGGCCTCGATGCCGTCCATGCCGGGCATGCGGATGTCCATGACTGCCACATCGGGCTCGGCGTCGCGGACCAACTGGACCGCTTCGGCGCCGGTTCCGGCCTCTCCCACGACGTCGATGTCGGGAGCATCGGCCATCAGAACGCGCAGGCCGTTGCGGACGAGCGGCTGGTCGTCGGCGAGCACAACGCGGACCGTCATCAGATGTGTACTCCTTCGGGGAGGGGAAGCCGGGCCGCCACGCGAAAGCCGCCCTCGGGCCGTGGCCCGGCGGTGAACTGGCCGCGCAGCAGGCCGGCGCGTTCCCTCATTCCGGTGATGCCGTATCCGGTGCCGGAGGTGATGCCGCCGCGGCCGTCGTCAGCGACCTCGATAATCAGTTCGCCGTCGTGACAGCCGATGGTGACGCGGCAGTCGGGTGTGTCCGCGTGGCGTACGACGTTGGTGAGGGCCTCCTGGACGATCCGGAAGGCGGCCATGTCGATATCAGGAGGCAGGGGGTGTCGTTCTCCGAGCCATCGCACGTCGACATGGACGCCGGCGTTCCTCGTCGACGCGGCCAGCCGCTCGAGATCGGCCAGCCCCGGGGCCGGCTCGCGTGGCGAGGCCTCCGGCCCGGCGCCCGGTTCGGCGCGACGCAGTCCGCCCAGAGTGCGCCGCAGCCCGGCGAGGGTCTCCCTGCCGGTGTCCTCGATGGTGGCCAGCGCGTTGCGGGCTTCGTCCGGCTGCGTGTCGATGACCCGGCGGCCCACGCCCGCCTGGATGGCGATGACGCCGATACTGTGCGCGATCATGTCGTGCAGCTCGCGGGCGATCCGGAGCCGTTCGGCGGCGACGGCCTGGGCGGCGGCCTGGGCGGCGGCCTGGGAGCGCAGCGCCGCGGCGTGCTCGCGGCGTTCGCGAACCGAATGGCCCGTCATCCAGGCGGCGGCGAGCGCGAGAACGAGGACCACGACCGCACGGGCGAAGCCGTCCGTCCCCGTCCCGAGGCCCGCGGCGACGGCGACCTGCACGCCGAGCGTCATCACGGCAGCCGTGACCGCGATGCGGCGAGGCCGGGTGGCCACGATGTGTCCGACGGCGAGATCGTTCGCCAGAACCAGCAGATATACGACTTGCCAGAACGGGCTTGTCGTCGCCGTGAAGTACGTGCCGAGAAGCATCGGCGCCAAGGCCGGCAGTGGGTGGCGGCGCAGCAGTCCGAGAGGCAGGACCGTGACCGCAGCCGCTGAGAGAGACGGCAAGGCGGGGGAGTCGAAAGGCGTGCCGCGTGCCGCGAAGAACAGTGCGAACGGGTAGGCGATGGCCCCGCACCAGGCCAGAGCCGCCCGCGCGGCCGGCCGCAGGTGCCAGGACAGCAGGGGTCGCGGCTTGGCGGACATGAGGCGATCGTAACCGCCTGAACAGCGGCGGAAATTGGCCTGCGGGCGTACGCCCACGGGATACAAGCTTTCCCGCGAGTGCAGCCGACGGGCCGTTGCCGGGCGGAGTGACTCCCCGGCACCGTTGGCCGGGTGATCGAAGTCAAGAAACTGACCAAGCGATACGGCAGGACCACTGCCGTCAACGGCCTGACCTTCACCGTGCGCCCCGGGCACGTCACCGGATTCCTCGGACCCAACGG
This sequence comes from Streptomyces sp. NPDC006283, assembly GCF_040613325.1. Lineage (NCBI taxonomy): Bacteria > Bacillati > Actinomycetota > Actinomycetes > Kitasatosporales > Streptomycetaceae > Streptomyces > Streptomyces sp. NPDC006283. The sequence continues at coordinate 17,792 of NZ_JBEXRZ010000004.1, forward strand.
CGCCGGAAAGAGCACCACTCTGCGGATGCTCCTCGGCCTGACCGAACCAACCAGCGGCACCGCCACCGTCGACGGCCACCTGTTCCGGGACCACCCGCGCGGCATGCGCCACGTCGGCGCCCTGCTCGATGCCCATGACGTCCACGGCGGACGCAGCGCAGCGGCCTACCTGTCCGCCCTGGCCCGCAGCAACGGCATCCCGCGGCGGCGGGTGGACGAGGTCCTTGAGGAAGTCGGACTGGCTCCCGTGTCCCGGCGCCGCATCGACGGGTTCTCCCTGGGCATGAAGCAACGGCTCGGCATCGCCACGGCACTGCTCGGCGACCCCCCGGTGCTGCTGTTCGACGAGCCGGTCAACGGCCTGGACCCGGAGGGCGTGCGGTGGGTACGCGGCCTGTTCAGGCGGCTGGCCGCCGAGGGACGCACCGTGTTCGTCTCCAGCCATCTGATGAGCGAGATGCAGAACACCGCCGAGCATCTGATCGTCATCGGCCGGGGCGAGCTGATCGCCGACGAGAGCGTGACGGAGTTCGCGGCCCGCGGCACCCGCCGGAGCGTGACCGTGAGGACGCCCGACGCCACCGCGCTGGCAGCTGTGCTCAAGGCCGAGGGCGCTTCACTGCAGCAGGACGGCTCGGGCGCAGAGGAGCCGCTCACCGTGTCCGGCCTGAGTGCGGCTCGCATCGGGGAGCTCGCCTTCCACCACCGCATCGTGCTCCTTGAACTGGCCACCCGCACCTCCTCGCTGGAGGAGGCATTCATGGAACTCACCGCCGACAGCGTCGAATACCTCGCAGGAGAATCCCGATGACCCCGACCACCACGCAGCCGGCGGCCGTATCCACCGCCGTACGCGCCCCCGTGCCCCGCGCCCGCTTCCGGGACCTCCTCGCCGCCGAGTGGATCAAGCTGTGGTCGCTGCGCTCCTATGCCTGGGCGTTCGGGGCCAGTGCGCTGGTCGTCATCGGAATCAACATCAGCGCCGCCGTCGCCGACTACAAGAACTGGCCGACCTACAACGAAGGGATCCGGGCCCTCTTCGTCCCGATCTGGGCCATGCGGGACGCCTTCACCATCGGCGCCTCCATGGTCCTGATCCTCGCCACCGGCAGCATCGGTGCCCTCATGATGGTCGGCGAGTACAGCACCGGACAGATCCGTACGACCTTTGCCGCCGTACCGGCCCGCCGTTCGGTCGTGGCGGCCAAGATGGCCGTCGTGACGGCAGTCATGGTCGTCTACGGCACGGTCGTCGCGGGGACCTCGTTCGGCGTGACGCAGGCCGTCCTGTCCGGTCGGGACATCGGCCTGTCCCTCGACCACCCCGGCGCGTTCCGCGCCGTGGTCGCGTCCGCCCTGCTCGCGCCGGTTTGCGCGCTCATCGGCATGGGCCTCGGCGCCCTCATCCGGCACACCGCGACCACCATCGTGACGTACACCGGCATCCTTCTGCTGCTGCCGTTTCTTCTCAACGACCGCCACCGCTGGTCGTCCGCCATCCTTCACGCGCTGCCCCACAGCGCGTGGGAACGACTGGTGCAGGTGGGCGACCCCTTCGAATCGGCGCCCTACCCGGCGACCCTCAGCGGGTCGTGGATCGTGTACGCGGCCTGGCCACTCGCCGCAGCGGTCATCGCCATGACCGCTGTCCGCCGCCGCGACCTATGAGCGCGCAAGCCCCACGCCACTGCTTACAAGGCCCGCACGTCCACCGAGGGCGGACCTGCTGGATGCACGCGGGATCATGCAGCAGCCCGCTCGACGAATCCGAAGTAGCCGGTCCCCGGATCAGCCCGTGGCGGGTTCCCGGCTGTCCGGGTCATGCTCCAGAGAGATGTCGGTGGACTTGACGAGCGCCACGACGGAGGTGCCGGCCGCGAGGCCGAGGTCCGAGGCCGCGTCCTTGGTGATGGCTGCGGTGAGACTGCCGCCTTCGATGTCCATCTTGACACTGGCCATGGCGCCCCCGCTCGACACCTCGCTCACCGTGCCGGGCATCTGGTTGCGGATGCTCACGCCGTCCACGGGGGCGGTGGCCAGGGCCACTTCGGTGGCCTTCACCAGGATGCGCACCGTGGCACCTTCAGCGAGACCGAGATCATGGACGGCGTCGGCCGTGATGGCGGCGGTGACGTTCTGGCCGCCCTCGAGGCGGACCTTGACGGCCGCCATGGCTTCGCCCGTGGTGATCGACGTGACGGTGCCGGGAAGCTGATTACGCATGCTCAGGCTCATGAACGAACGCCCCATCCTGCACTGAAGAGCCGGGTTTACACACCCTTTCAGCACTGTAACCCCGCCCCCGCGGATCATTTCCCGCCACGCGCCGCCCGCGCGAGGAGGGCGACGCCGATCGTTTGGCCGTTCCTCCAAGCGATCTGGCATTTGCGACGAAGAACCAACGGATCGGTTGTATTTGAGAGCCAATGGGTCCTACGGTGACGCGTATGCAGTCCTACACCATCGGACAGGCGGCGCGTCTGCTCGGCGTCAGCCCTGACACCGCCCGCCGCTGGGCGGACGCCGGCCGAGTCGCGACCCATCGCGACGAGGGCGGGCGCCGCCTCATCGACGGCCGGGATCTGGCTGCCTTCTCCATCGAGGTCGCCCAGGGCGGCGGGAGCGGCGACGAGGACGTCTCCTACACGTCCGCGCGCAACGCGTTCCCCGGCATCGTGACCGCGGTCAAGCTCGGTGACGTGGCGGCGCAGGTGGAGATCCAGGCGGGCCCTCACCGCCTGGTGTCCCTGCTGACCAGGGAGGCCGTCGAGGAACTGGGACTCGAAGTCGGCATGCAGGCCACCGCCCGCGTGAAGTCGACCAGCGTGCACATCGACCGCACCTGACCCCTCACGCATACAAGCGGCGCCCCCGTCACAGGCGCGGCTCACCACCATCCGCCCGGACGGCCCCTGCCGGCCACACGCCCCCAGGAGAACCACCCTCATGTCTTTCAGCTTCACCAGACGCCGCACCGCGGCCGTCGTGACGACCGCTCTCCTCGTGCCGCTGGCCGCCTGCGGCACCGGCGACGGCACGACGGACTCCGGCGCCAAGGCCACCGAGCCTGCCACCAGCGCCCCCAGGGCCGATCTGACGGTCCTGGCCGCCGCTTCGCTGACCGATGTCTTCAAGACGGCGGGCGCGGCGTACGAGAAGGCACACCCGGGCACCAGAGTGACGTTCTCCTTCGCCGGGTCGCAGGAACTCGCCGCGCAGGTGAAGCAGGGCGCCCCCGCCGACGCCCTGGTCACCGCCGACACCAGGACGATGGACGGGCTGAAGGCCGACACCGGCGCGCCGACCGTCATCGCCAGGAACCGGCTGGTCATCGCCACCGGCGAGGGCAACCCGAAGAAGGTCGGCGAGCTGAAGGACCTCGGCGACCCGCAGCTGAAGGTCGTCCTCGCCGCACCCGAGGTGCCGGCCGGCCGCTACAGCAAGAAGATTCTCGACGCCCAGAAGATCACGGTGAAGCCGGTCTCCCAGGAGCCGAACGTTCGTGCCGTCCTGAGCAAGGTCGAGCTCGGCGAGGCCGACGCCGGCCTTGTCTACAAGACCGATGCCGAGAAGTCCGTCGACAAGGTCGACGCGGTCGCGATCCCCGACGACCAGAACGCGATCGCCGAGTACCCGGCCGCCACGCTGAAGGCGTCGAAGAACTCCGAGGCCGCCACCGCGTTCGTCGCCTGGCTGAGCACTCCCGAGGCGCAGAAGATCCTCCAGGACGCCGGCTTCCAGCAGCCGTGACCGCACCATGACCGCCTACTGGGGCTGCCCGGGTCGGGGGGCCGGGCAGCCCCCGTACGGCCGGCGCCGCTCCCCTCCCGCGAGCCCGGGGAACCCTCGATGAAACACCACCTCCGCACCCTCGTGCCGACATCGGCGGAGAGGCCGCGTGCCGCGCGGCCTCACGCGCCGCTCGCCCTGGCGGTCCCGGCGCTGCTGGCCGTCGCGTTCCTGCTGCTCCCGCTGATCGGGATCCTCGTCCGCACATCCTGGGGCGAGCTCGGTGCCCATCTGACCAGCCCGGGCACCACCCAGGCGCTGCGGCTGTCGCTCGTCGTCTCACTCTGGGCCCTCGGCCTGTCCCTGCTGCTGGGCGTGCCGCTGGCCTGGCTCCTGGCCCGGACGGACTTCCCCGGCAAGGCGTTCGTCCGCTCGCTCGTCCTGCTTCCGATGGTCCTCCCGCCCACCGTCGGCGGTGTCGCCCTCCTCCTCGCCTTCGGCCGCCGCGGCCTGCTCGGTCCCTGGCTGGAGAACACCTTCGGCATCACCCTGCCCTTCCACACCTCGGGCGCGGTTCTCGCCGCGACCTTCGTCGCCATGCCCTTCCTCGTCATCAGCCTCGAGGGAGCGATCGGCGGACTGCGCCCGCGTTACGAGGAGACCGCCGCCTCTCTGGGGGCCTCGCCGATACGCGTGTTCTTCACCGTGACGCTGCCCATGGTCGCTCCGGGACTCATCGCCGGCGCCGCCCTCACCTGGGCGCGGGCTCTCGGCGAGTTCGGCGCCACCATCACGTTCGCCGGCAACCTCCCCGGCACCACCCAGACGCTGCCCCTGCAGGTCTATCTGCTGCTTCAGGAGGAGCCGGAGGCGGCGACGTCCGTCTCGCTCCTGCTGCTCGTCATCGCCATGCTCGTGCTCGTCGCGCTGCGCGGGCGTTGGACCGGAACGCCGAGCGACCGGACGCGGCACGCCCCACGCCCGGCCGACGAGCCCGTCCCGGTCATCGCGGCGCGTCCTGCGGAGCCCGAACCGCTGGTGCCTGAGGCCCTGTGGCCCCTGCACGCCGAGGTCACGGGCTTCACCCGGCTGACGCTGGACGCCGAGCCGGGCACCACGATCGCGGTCGTCGGCGCCAACGGCGCGGGCAAGACCACACTCCTGCGCGCCCTCCTCGGCCTCACCCCCCGCGCGCACGCCACCGTGCGGCTCGGCGACACCGACGTCACCTCGCGACCTCCGCACCGCCGGGGAGTGGCCTGGGTCCCCCAGGACGGCGCCCTCTTCCCGCACATGAGCGCACTCGCCAACACCGCGTACGGCCTGCGCGCTCACGGCGTCCCCCGCGCCGAGGCCCGCCGCGAGGCACAGCAGTGGCTCGACCGGCTCGGCGTCGGTCACCTCGCGCGCCGCAGGCCCGCACAGGTCTCCGGCGGACAGGCACAACGGGTCGCCCTCGCCCGCGCGCTCGCCGCCCGGCCACGGCTACTGCTCCTCGACGAACCGCTCGCCGCCCTCGACCAGACCACCCGGGCCCATGTACGGCACACCCTGCGCAGGCATCTCGACGGTTTCGGCGGTGTCTGTCTGATCGTCACCCACGATCCGGTCGAAGCCGTCTCGCTCGCCGACCGGGTCCTCGTACTCGACGACGGACGCCCCCTCCAGGACGCCCCGCCCGCCGAGGTCGCCCGCCACCCCCGCTCGCCTTGGGTGGCCCGCATGCTCGGGCGGAACGCCTGGCCGGGCACGACCACGACCGAAGGACTGGAGCTGGCCGGCGGTGGACGGCTGGTGATCGCGGACTCGACTCCGGCGGGCACAGAAGTACTGGCGATCATCGCGCCCGAGGCCGTGGCCGTGTACCGCGACAAGCCCGGCGGAAGCCCACGCAATGTGTGGTCCGGCACCGTACGGGAGATCACCACATCGGGCAGCAGGCTCCGTGTGCTGATCACCTCCGACCGGGCCCCCGACCTCGTCGCGGAGATCACCCCGCAGGCTGCGGCGGACCTCGGCCTCGCGGACGGCACGCCCGTGTGGACGAGCGTCAAGGCGACCGAAGTGACCGTCGTGGCCCTGTGAAACGGCTCGGACCAGCCCGGCGCGGCCTGGACGACGGGCCGAGCGCGGCGTGTGCGACAACAACCGTGCGGCCACGCTCAGCGGACCCGGCGCTGCTGCCCGGTGGCCGCTTCTGCACCCGTCACGGGCAGCGCCTGCAGTACCAGGACCGAGAGGTCGTCCTCGACGGGACTGGGACCGAAACCGTGCACCGTCTGGCGGATACGCTCGGCCACGGCTTTCGCTCCCAGCCCGGCGCATTCGCCGAGCACCGCGGACAGGCCGTCGCCGTCGTCCAGCTGCCGGTGACCGTTCCGGCGCTCGGTGACCCCGTCGGTGACGCACAGCAGTGTCTCGCCCGGGGCGAGACTGAAGGAGCCGGCCTCGAAGACCGCGTCGTTGTCGATGCCGAGCAGCATCTGGGGTTCCGCCGCGGCCACCACTGAGCCGTCGGTCAGCAGGCGCAGGGGCAACGGGTGCCCGGCGCTGGCGATCGTGCAGCGGGGGCCCTCGGTGCCCCGGCCGAGCTGCAGCTCCCCGTACAGCATGGTGAAGAACCGCGGGCGGGCCTGTTCGCCGCCGTTCGCGACGGCTTCCGCGCTCTCCTCCGCCATGGCGGCGTTCAGCCTCCGGAGCACCGACTCGACGCCGTGGCCCTCGCGTGCCAGCAGTCTGACCAGGTACCGGGCGAGACCGGTGACCGACATCGCCTCCGGATCCTTGCCCTGCACGTCGCCGAGCATGAAGCCCCAACGGCGCTCCCCCATCGGGAACAGGTCGTAGAAGTCGCCGCCGACCGTCTGGCCCTCGCCGTGCGGCTCGTAGACGATCGCCGTCTCGACGCCCGGAATGCTGGCCAGGAATTCGGGCAGCTGATTGCGCTGCAGAGCCCGGCTGATCGTCTTCTGCCGGGTGTACCGGCGGGCGGTGACCAATGACTGCGCGATCCGCCGCGCCACGTCCTGCACCACGTTCGCCAGGCTGTCGGTCATGCGGAGCTGCCCGGTCCTGCCCAGGAGGAGCACGCCCTGGCAGACGCCGCCGGCGACCAGGGGGAACGCCAGCGCCGAGCCCCGCGTGCCCGCGTCCCCGGCAGTCTCCGGCCAGGGCCACGGGATGCTCGCCACACTGAGAACGGCGGGCGGTACTTCTTTCAGCAGTTCCTGGCGCAGCGCGTCGATGCGCCACTCCTCGGCATGCCAGACCTGGGACAGCCGCATGCGGTCGCCGTCCCCGGCCAGCCATACACCGCACCAGTCGGCGAGCCGGGGCACCAGCAGTTGTCCTGCGAGTGCGGCCACAAGATCCTCGTCGAGCTGGCCCGCGAGAAGCTCGCTGCCCTCGGCGAGGAAGGTGGGACCCGCCTGGTCGGGCCACTCGGCGATGAGCCCGTCACGGCCACCGACCGGTACCGATGCGCCTGCCCCGGAGTCCTGCCGGACGCCCCGCGGCGACGCCGTGGGCTCGGGGGCCCGGCGGCGCTCCGGCCCCGCAGTCTCCAGGCGGAACCACACCGACTTCCGGTCCTGGCCGTAGGTCACCCCCCATGACGCGGCCAGCGCGGCCACGATCCGCAGGCCGAGGCCCCGCCCGCCGGGCAGGTCCTCCGGGGCGCTCAGCGTCCGGGTGGGGTGGCGGTCGGTCACCTCGATGATCACGGCGACGGGCGCGTCCTTGTCGCCCGCGGGTGCCGAGGGGCCGGGCTCCCCCTCCGGGCGTGAACGGCTGCGGCCCCCTTCCAGCGAGCAGATGACGTCGATGTCCGTGCCGGCGTGCATGACGGCATTGGTGGCCAGCTCGCTGACCAGCAGCTCCGCATCGCCTCTGACCTGTTCGAAGTCCTCGGTGATCGGCTGGGACGCGGCCACGACCATCGCGGCCTGCTCGGCGAGAGTCGCGTGCACGAACGCGCGCGCCTCGGAGGCCGCCCGCTGGCTGGCCTGGAGCGTCGTTCGCGATACGCACCTGTCCGGTTGCGAGATCAGAACCGATCCAGAGGGCAGAGCCGACCAAGGAGATACAGCGGCCATATACGTCCTCAGTGATCTTTCATCAGATACCTCACTAAACACATATAGTGTGACGTATCTGCCCAGGTCGACGATAGGGGTGGACTGCCATGGCGCTCGACCCGGTTTCGGCCGACTCCCGATTCACGACCGGGGAACCGCCCGAGTCAGCGGAATCCCCAGACCCGCCCGAGGTCACGAAACTCGCTCCCTCCCCCACGCGCCCGGACCCCACATGGGTGCGCAGCAGCGACTTGCGCCCACTGGTCACCGCTCTGCAATCACTGCGCGACGGTGACTTCACCGTCCGCGTGGACGGTGGGCAGGAGGGGGTCCTGACAGAGATCGCCGGCATGCTCAATCAGATCGCCGTGCGCAACGAGCATCTGGTCAGCGAACTGCAGCGGGTCCGCCGCGAGGTCGTGCGGCACGGCAGACTGGACGAGCGGCTCTCGGCAAGCCCGGGGCAGGGCTCCTGGGTGACGGGCGTGGACTCGGCGAACACACTGCTCGAGGCCCTGGTGTCGCCGGTGTCGAACGCCACGCGCGTACTGGACGCGGTGGCGGACGGGGAACTGACGCAGCGCATCGACATGCACGACGGCAACCGCCAACTCCGTGGCGACCTGCGGCGTCTGGCGCGCTGCGTGAACCGCACGGTCGACCAGCTCTCGCTGTTCACCGGCGAGGTGACGCGGGTGGCCCGCGAGGTCGGCACCGAAGGCCGGCTGGGCGGCCGCGCCCATGTACGCGGCCTGTCCGGCGACTGGCGCCTGGTGATCGAGGCGGTCAACACGATGGCGTCCCGGCTGACGTCGCAGGTCCGGGACATCGCCGTCGTCACGACAGCGGTGGCGCGCGGCGACCTCACCCAGCACGTGACGGTGGAGGCCACCGGTGAGGTGCTGGAACTGAAGCTCACGGTCAACACGATGGTCGACCAGCTGCGGGCGTTCGCCGACGAGGTGACACGCGTGGCACGCGAGGTCGGCACCGAAGGCCAGCTCGGCGGCCAGGCACACGTCGGGGACGTCTCCGGCGTCTGGCGGGACCTCACCGACAACGTCAACTTCATGGCGTCCAACCTCACCTCCCAGGTCCGCAACATCGCCCAGGTGGCCACCGCCGTCGCCACCGGCGACCTGAGTCAGAAGATCACGGTGGACGCGAAGGGCGAGATCCTGGAACTGAAGTCGACGATCAACACGATGGTCGCCCAGCTGTCGGCGTTCGCCGACGAGGTGACACGCGTGGCACGCGAGGTCGGCACCGAAGGACAACTCGGCGGACGCGCCCAGGTCCGCGGCGTCTCCGGCGTCTGGAAGGACCTCACCGACAACGTCAACTTCATGGCGTCCAACCTCACCTCCCAGGTCCGCAACATCGCCCAGGTCACCACCGCCGTCGCCCAGGGCGATCTCGGCAAGACGATCACCGTGGAGGCGAAGGGCGAGATCCTGGAACTGAAGTCGACGATCAACACGATGGTCGCCCAGCTGTCGGCGTTCGCCGACGAGGTGACACGCGTGGCACGCGAGGTCGGCACCGAAGGACAACTCGGCGGCCAGGCACACGTCAGGGACGTCTCCGGCGTCTGGAAGGACCTCACCGACAACGTCAACTTCATGGCGTCCAACCTCACCTCCCAGGTCCGCAACATCGCCCAGGTCACCACCGCCGTCGCCGACGGGGACCTCTCGAAGAAAATCACCGTGGACGCCCGCGGGGAGATCCTCGAGCTGAAGGACACGGTCAATACGATGGTCGACCAGCTGCGGGCGTTCGCCGACGAGGTGACACGCGTGGCACGCGAAGTCGGCACCGAAGGACAACTCGGCGGACGCGCCCAGGTCGGTGGCGTCTCCGGCGTCTGGAAGGACCTCACCGACAACGTCAACTTCATGGCCGACAACCTCACCTCCCAGGTCCGCAACATCGCCCAGGTCGCCACCGCCGTCGCCCAGGGTGACCTGTCCAAGAAGATCGACGTCGACGCGCGCGGCGAGATCCTCGAACTCAAGACGACCATCAACACCATGGTCGACACGCTCTCCTCGTTCTCCGCCGAGGTCACGCGCGTGGCCCGCGAGGTCGGCAGCGAGGGCCAACTGGGCGGCCAGGCACGGGTCGAGGGCGTCTACGGCACCTGGAAGCGGCTGACGACGAGCGTCAACGAACTCGCCCTCAATCTGACCACGCAGGTCCGCGCGATCGCCGAGGTCGCCAGCTCCGTGGCCCAGGGCGACCTCACCGGCTCCATCGCGGTCGAGGCCAGCGGCGAGGTCAACGAGCTGAAGAACAACGTCAATCTCATGGTCTCCAACCTCCGCGAGACCACGCGGGCCAAGGACTGGCTGGAGTCGAACCTCACCCGTATCGCCGGTCTCATGCAGGGCCACCGCGACCTGGTCGAGGTCGCGGACCTGATCCTGCGTGAGCTCACCCCGCTGGTCAACGCGCAGTTCGGGGCGCTCTTCCTGGAGGAGGCCGGTGCCAAGACCGGCCGGGGCCTGAAGTTCATCGCCGGTTACGGCAGCGCCGAAGGCCCGGGCGACAGCACCCACCCCGGCACCAGGAAGCCGGTGCGGGGACTGATCGCCCAGGCCGCCGTGGAGAAGAAGCGCATCCTCGTCGACGCGGTCCCGCCGGGGTACATCAGCATCGAGTCCGGGCTCGGCTCGGCACCGCCGACCAGCATCGTCATCCTCCCGATCCTGTTCGAGGGCGAAGTGCTCGGTGTCATCGAACTCGCCTCGTTCAGCAGGTTCAGCGAGGTCCATCTGGCCTTCATCGACCAGTTCGTGACCACCATCGGCGTCTCGATCAACACCATCCTCTCCAACGCGCGCACCGAGGCCCTGCTCTCGGAGTCCCAGCGGCTCACCGCGGAACTGCGGCGCTCCAACGCGGAACTGGAGGACAAGGCCGCCCTGCTGGCCAGCTCGTCGCAGTACAAGTCGGAGTTCCTGGCCAACATGTCGCACGAGCTGCGCACCCCGCTGAACTCGCTGCTGATCCTGGCCCGGCTGCTGGCCGACAACCCGGACGGTCATCTCGCCGATCAGGAGGTGGAGTTCGCGGCCACCATTCACCGGTCGGGATCGGACCTGCTCCAGCTGATCAACGACATCCTCGACCTGTCGAAGATCGAGGCCGGCCGGATGGACGTCCATCCGAGGAAGCTGCCGCTGACCAAGCTGCTCAACTACATGCATGCCATGTTCCGGCCGCTCGCGAGCGAGCGTGGACTGTCCTTCGACGTCACGGTCGGCGACGGCGTGCCGAGCGAGCTGTACTCCGACGAGCAGCGGCTCCAGCAGATCCTGCGGAACCTGCTGTCGAACGCGGTGAAGTTCACCTCGTCGGGCAGCGTGGAGCTGCGGGTCGAGCGGGCAACGGGCCACGAGATCGAGCGGGAGGGACTGCCGACGAGCGAACCGGTCCTCGCGTTCTGCGTCGAGGACACCGGCATCGGCATCCCGCGGGAGAAGCTGGCCGTCATCTTCGAAGCGTTCCAGCAGACCGACGGCACCACCAGCCGCAAGTACGGCGGCACCGGGCTGGGGCTGTCCATCAGCAGGGAGATCGCCGGCATGCTGGGAGGCCGGATCGTCGCCGACAGCGAACCCGGCGTCGGCTCCCGGTTCACGCTGTACGTGCCCGCGCGCCACACCGCGGCCATCGCGCCCACGACCGAACCTCCGCCTGTGTCCGCGGGCCGAAGCGCGGATACCACGCCGCAGCCCGTCCCCCTGCTGCCGGCCGGGCCGCTCACCGCTCCCCCGGCGCCACGGACGACGAGCGTCCCGGAGGCCGCCTCCAGCAGTGTGGCAGCGGCCACCGGCCGGGACGCGCCGGGCTGGCCGGAGACGACGCGGCTCAAGGAGTGGATCACCGGCCGTCCGCGCCAGGTGCTGGCCGGGCGCACCATCCTCATCGTGGACGACGACATCCGTAACGTCTTCGCACTCATGCATGTGCTCGGACGAGTGGGCATCACCGTCAAGTACGCCGAGAACGGACGCGAAGGTCTCGAGATGCTGGACCGTGCTCCCGCCATCTCGCTGATCCTGATGGACATCATGATGCCCGAGATGGACGGGTACGAGACGATCGGCGCTGTGCGGAACTCCCCCCGCTTCGCCGACCTGCCGATCATTGCGCTGACCGCCAAGGCCATGCCGGGCGACCGGGAGAAGGCGCTCGAAGCGGGCGCATCGGAGTACGTTCCCAAACCCGTGGACGTGGACCACCTGCTGTCCGTGGTCTGCGATCTGCTCGACCCGCGGGGTCGCTCCGCGAGTCCGTGGCCCGTGCAGGCGCCGGACGTCGCCGAGGAAGACGACGAAGACCCGTCGAGGCAGAGGTCATGAGCACACATCCGACCGAGAAGTGCAGCATCCTGATCGTCGACGACATCGAGGAGAACCTGATCGCGCTCGAGGCCCTGCTCGGCCCGCTCGGACAGGAGTTGGTGCGCGCCCACTCCGGCGAGGAAGCACTGAAAGCCATGCTGCGGCAGGACTTCGCCGTTGTGCTGCTCGACCTCCTGATGCCCGGCATGGACGGCTTCGAGACCGCCGCGAACATCAAGCGTCTGGACCAGACGAAAGATGTGCCGATCATCCTCCTGACCGGGGCCGAGGTCGAGTCGGACTACGCCTACCGCGGATACTCGATCGGCGCCGCGGACTTCCTGACGAAGCCGTTCGACCCATGGCTGCTGCGCACCAAGGTCAGCATCTTTCTGGACCTGTATCGAAAGAACCGCCAACTCGCCGCCCAGGCCGAGCAGCTGCGACGTCTCTTCGCCGAGGCCAGGACCGCCAGCGCCCCCGGGGACCGTACAGAGTCGGCCGACGCCCTCGCCGAACGACGCGAGAAGAGACTGCGCTCCTCGGAGAGCGCACCCCGCGCCGCGACTGCACGGACCGAGGAACGGCTGGCGGAGGTCGGCGAACAGCTGGCGCAGATCGAACTCCTGCTGCGCGACACCAACAGCTCCGATGCCCCCACTCTCGCCGACCGCGTCGCCGAACTCGAACGAGCCGTCGGCGGCCTGCGCCTGGGCCCGGAGTGACGTGACAGATCAGGATCGTCCCTGACCCGGCTGCCCCGGCGACGTCGCACACAGCATGGCTGCCGCCGTGTTCCCGAGCCGCGCGAAACAGTGGCGGAGCGGTGGGCCGCCTGCTCGGAAAGGCCGGGCGAGCTCCGGCTGTGCCGGTACCAGGAAACGGCTGCAGTGGCACGCCGGGCGCGTGGGCCGACGGTGCTCTGACGCGGCGAACGGAAACCATGACGGGGCTTTGATGCGGCTCCCCCTCGGCGATCCGTGCGGCCAGGACCGCCTGCTCGAGGGCCTGCCGGACTCGCATGTGGAGTGACGCAGCCGGCTCCCGGGCGCTTCCCGTAATGGCCGCATCAAAGCTCCGGGCATACCCGTAAGGAGCCCATCAAGGAGTGCCGACGCCTCGCTGAAAGCGCGGTTTGCTAATTCTCGGCCACACGGCCGATTTTCTACTCATCACTTCATCCAGGAGCTCACGATGGCCGACGTGGCCTTCGTCGTCACCACGCTCGCGGTTTTCGCGCTGGTGGCTCTCATCGCCAAAGGGGTGACCAGGCTGTGACTGTCGAGAACGTCGTCGGCCTCGTTGTCGCCGTCTCCCTGCTCGGATATCTCGTCCTCGCCCTTGTGTACCCGGAGAGGTTCTGAGCACCGGTATGAGCCCCCAAACCGCTGGCGTGCTCCAGCTGCTCGCGCTGATCGGCGCACTCGCGCCGGCGTACCGCCCCCTGGGCGACTACATGGCCCGCGTCTACTCCTCCGAGAGGCACTACCGGCCGGAGAAGTGGATCTACAAGGCGATCGGTGCCAATCCGTCCGCCGAGATGCGCTGGCCCGCCTATCTGCGCGGCGTCCTGGCCTTCTCCGCCGTGAGCGTCCTCTTCCTCTACTTCCTGCAGCGCCTGCAGGGCAGCCTGCCCGGCTCCCTGGGCTTCGCATCGATCGACCCGGACCAGGCGTTCAACACGGCCGCGTCGTTCGTGGCGAACACGAACTGGCAGTCGTACTACGGCGAGCAGGCCATGGGCCACGTCGTGCAGACCGGCGGCCTTGCGGTGCAGAACTTCGTCTCCGCCGCCGTCGGCATGGCCGTCGCGGTGGCGCTGGTACGTGGCTTCGCCCGCTCGCGCACCGGCGAGCTGGGCAACTTCTGGTCCGACCTGGTCCGCGGCACCGTCCGCATCCTGCTACCGCTCTCGGTGATCGGCGCGATCGTCCTGGTCGCCTGCGGCGCCATCCAGAACTTCGCCGGTATCCACGAGGTCGGCCAGTTCACGGGTGGCACCCAGCAGTGGAACGGCGGGGCGGTCGCCTCCCAGGAAGCCGTCAAGGAACTGGGCACCAACGGCGGCGGCTACTTCAACGCCAATTCCGCCCACCCCTTCGAGAACCCGAACCCGTTCTCGAACCTCTTCGAGATCTTCCTGATCCTCGTCATCCCGTTCGCGCTGACCCGCACCTTCGGCAGGATGGTCGGCTCGATCAAGCAGGGCTACGCGATCCTCGGCACGATGGTGACGATCTGGCTCGGGTTCACCGCGCTGATGATGTGGACCGAGTTCGCGCACCACGGACCGGCGTTCGAGATCGCCGGCGGTGCGATGGAGGGCAAGGAGACCCGCTTCGGGATCGGCGGCTCGTCGATCTTCGCGGTGGCCACCACCCTCACCTCGACCGGCGCGGTGAACTCGTTCCACTCCTCCTTCACCGGGTTCGGCGGCGGGATCACGATGCTCGGCATGCAGCTGGGCGAGATCGCGCCCGGCGGTGTCGGCTCCGGTCTCTACGGCATGCTGGTCATGGCGATCATCGCGGTGTTCATCGCCGGGCTGATGGTCGGCCGCACCCCCGAGTACCTCGGCAAGAAGATCGGTACCCGTGAGATCAAGTTCGCCGCCTGCTACATCCTGATCACGCCGGCGCTGGTGCTCGCCTTCACTGCCGCGGCGATGGCGCTGCCCACCCCGGCGAACTCGATGACGAACTCCGGCGCGCACGGATTCTCCGAGATCCTGTACGCCTACACCTCCGGCGCCAACAACAACGGTTCCGCGTTCGCCGGCCTCAACGCCGACACCCAGTGGTTCAACACCACCATCGGTATCGCGATGCTGCTCGGCCGGTTCCTGCCCATGGTGTTCGTGCTGGCGCTGGCCGGCTCGCTCGCCGAGCAGAAGCCCGTGCCCGAGACCGCGGGCACGCTGCGCACCGAGAAGCCGCTGTTCACCGGGCTGCTGGTCGGCACCATTCTGATCATCACCGGTCTGACCTACTTCCCGGCGCTGGCGCTGGGGCCGCTCGCCGAAGGACTGGCGTCATGACCAACGACATCAAGAAGCAAGAGGACGCCATGTCCACCGCGACTCCGACCTGTGCGCCCCACCAGGACGTGCCCACCGGACACAAGCCGGATGCAGGGCGAGTCGGCGGGGGGCTGTTCGACCCCAAGCAGCTGATCAAGTCCTTTCCGGACGCGATCCGCAAGCTCGATCCCCGGGTGATGATCAAGTCGCTGGTGATGTTCGTGGTCCTGGTCGGCTCGGTCGTCACGACCGTGCTGGCCCTCAAGGACCCGAGCGACTGGTTCGGCTGGGCGATCACGGCCTGGCTGTGGCTGACCACGATCTTCGCCAATCTGGCGGAGGCGGTGGCGGAGGGCCGCGGCAAGGCGCAGGCCGACACCCTGCGCAAGGCCAAGACCGACACCGTCGCCCGCCGAGTCGTCGGCGGGACCGAGGAACGGGTGCCGGGCACCGATCTGCGCATCGGCGACCTCGTGGTCTGCGAGGCCGGCGACATCGTCCCCGGCGACGGTGACGTCGTCGAAGGCGTCGCGTCGGTGGACGAGTCCGCCATCACCGGTGAATCGGCACCGGTGATCCGCGAGTCCGGCGGTGACCGGTCCGCGGTCACCGGCGGTACGAAAGTGCTGTCCGACCGCATCGTCGTCAAGATCACGACGAAGCCCGGTGAGACCTTCATCGACCGGATGATCAACCTGGTCGAGGGCGCCGCCCGGCAGAAGACACCCAACGAGATCGCGCTCAACATCCTGCTCGCGTCGTTGACCATCGTCTTCCTGCTGGCGGTCGTGACGCTGCAGCCGTTCGCGATCCACGCGGGCGCCGAGCAGTCGATGATCGTGCTGACGGCGCTTCTGGTGTGCCTGATCCCGACCACCATCGGCGCGCTCCTGTCCGCGATCGGCATCGCCGGCATGGACCGGCTGGTGCAGCGCAACGTGCTCGCGATGTCCGGCCGTGCGGTCGAGGCCGCGGGCGACGTCTCGACCCTCCTTCTGGACAAGACCGGCACGATCACCCTGGGCAACCGGCAGGCCGCGGAGTTCGTCCCGGTCAAGGGTGTCACCGAGGCCGCGCTGGCCGACGCCGCCCAGCTGTCCTCACTGGCGGACGAGACGCCCGAAGGCCGGTCCATCGTCGTCCTGGCGAAGGGAAAGTACGGGCTGCGCGGGCGCCACCAGGGCGAACTGATGGGCGCCGAGTGGGTGGCCTTCACCGCCCAGACCCGGATGTCGGGTGTGGACGTGGACGGGCGCATGGTGCGCAAGGGCGCGACCGGATCGGTCGTGGCCTGGGTCAAGGAGCGGGGCGGCAGTGTTTCGGAGGACGCCCAGGCGCTCACCGACCGCATTTCACAGGCTGGTGGCACGCCGCTGCTGGTGGCTCTGGAAGATACGGAAGGCGCCCGGGTCCTGGGTGTCATTCACCTCAAGGACGTCGTCAAGGACGGCATGCGGGAGCGCTTCGACGAGCTGCGCCGCATGGGCATCAAAACGGTCATGATCACGGGCGACAACCCGTTGACCGCCAAGGCCATCGCCGAGGAGGCGGGTGTCGACGACTACCTCGCGGAGGCGACGCCCGAGGACAAGATGGCCCTGATCAAGCGCGAGCAGGCCGGAGGCAAGCTCGTCGCGATGACCGGCGACGGTACGAACGACGCCCCCGCGCTGGCCCAGGCGGACGTCGGGGTGGCGATGAACACCGGCACCTCGGCCGCCAAGGAAGCCGGGAACATGGTCGACCTCGACTCGAATCCCACCAAACTCATCGAGATCGTCGAGATCGGCAAGCAACTCCTCATCACCCGAGGCGCACTCACCACCTTCTCCATCGCCAACGACGTCGCGAAGTACTTCGCGATCATCCCCGCGATGTTCGCGGTGGTCTATCCGGGCCTGGACAAGCTCAACATCATGGGGCTGTCCTCGCCCCAGTCGGCGATCCTGTCGGCCGTCGTCTTCAACGCGCTGATCATCGTCGCCCTGGTGCCGCTCGCCCTCAAGGGCGTGCGGTACCGGCCGACCAGTGCGGACAAGATGCTCCGCCGCAACCTGGGCCTGTACGGGCTCGGGGGGCTGATCGCGCCCTTCATCGGCATCAAGCTCATCGACCTGCTCATCTCCACCATCCCTGGCATCGGGTGACGTCATGAACAACTCTGTACGCAACACAGCCCGCCTGATCGGCGCCGGCCTGCGGGCCCTGCTCGTCCTCACCGTGATCTGCGGGATCGTCTACCCGCTCGCCGTGACAGGGGTGGCTCAGGCCCTGTTCAACGACAAGGCCAACGGCTCCGAGATCAGGTCCGAGGGCAAGGTGGTCGGTTCCGCACTCATCGGCCAGACCTACAACCTGCCCCCGAAGAATCCGGACGACGCCGAGGAAGCCGCCCGACCGGACCTGAAGTGGTTCCAGCCCCGCCCCTCCAACGGCCTCGGCAGCAACAGCGTCAACACCCAGTACTCACTGATCCTCTCCGGCGCGACCAACCGCTCCGCGGACAACGCCGAACTGGTCCAGTGGGTCACCGACGCCAAGAAGGCCGTCGTCGCGGACAACAAGGCGAAGGGCTACGAGCCCAGGCCCTCCGACGTGCCCGCCGACGCCGTCACGTCCTCCGGCTCCGGACTCGACCCCCACGTCTCCCCCGAGTATGCACAGCTCCAGGTCCACCGGGTGGCCGAGAAGAACAAGCTCACCGTGCAGCAGGTCGAGAAGCTGGTGAAGGACCACACCGAGGGCCGGACCCTCGGCTTCATGGGCGAGCCCCGTGTCAACGTCCTCGAGCTCAACATCGCCCTCAAGGCGCTGACCCAGAGCTGATGTACGACGCGGCCGAGGCCGGGAGCTCGTGGCCAGCGCCCTCGCCAACCGCGTCGAACTCCGGGTCGTCGACCGGGGCCCTGGCGTACCGGACGAAGCCAAGCACCGGATCTTCGAACCCTTCCAGCGCCACGGAGACGCACCACGCGGCGCCGGAGTCGGCCGCGGCCTCGCCGTCGCCCGCGGCTTCACCGAAGCCATCGGCGGCAACCTCACCGCGGAGGACACCCCGGGGGCGGCCTCACCATGGTCCTCACCCTGCCCAAGGCAGCGGACGCCCCCGAGGTTCCAGCCACGGCCATCATCTGAAAGGCGCGTACGGCGCGCACGCCCCGCCCGGGCACACTTCCTCGGCTTCGGCGTCAGTGTTAAGAACGCGACATGAATCGTGTTGTCGCGCGCTGCAAGAAGTACTCGGCGGCAACCTCCTGGTGTGGCAGATTCCTGGGGTCCTGACCGTGGCGTGCGCCGAACCATGCTCGCGCTGGCCGCTGCTGCCGTGCCCCTGATCGCGCTGGGCGCAGCTCTTGACGTTCTGTGGCTGCTCGGAATCGGTGCATGGCTGCTCATCGCCGCTTTCGCGATCGCACTGTTCCGTCGGCCTTAAGAACTGCTATCGGAATGGCTTCAGGCGTCGCCAGCAGATGAGTGAGCAAGCGAGGCTGAGGAACGCTTCGTGGATGTCGTCGCGTACTTCCCAGCGGATCCGTAGCCGGCGGAACCAGTGCAGGTGGGCGAAGGTCCGCTCGACGACCCAACGGTCGGTGCCGAGGCCTGATCCGTGGGGGACTCCGCGTCGGGCGATGACGGGTTTGACGCCCAAGGCCCAGGCGAGTCGCCGGTACTTGTCGTGGTCGTAGCCGCGGTCGCCCAGCACCGTCGAGGGCCGGCGGCGAGGGCGGCCGCGCTTGCCCCGGATCGGCGGGACCGCCTGCAGGAGGGGGATGAACTGAGTGACGTCGTTGCGGTTGCCGCCGGTCAGGGTGACTGCAAGCGGAATGCCCGCGGCGTCGGTGATCAGGTGATGCTTGCTGCCGTTTCTGCCCCGGTCAACGGGGCTTCGTCCGGTCTTGGAGCCCCTTTTAACGCGCGTATGTGAGAGCCGTCGACCACGGCACGGGAGAGGTCCAGAGCGTCCGCTCCACGAAGACGAGCGAGGAGATCCTCGTGCAGTCGCGGCCAGACGCCGGCTTCGGTCCACTCCGCCAGGCGGCGCCAGCAGGTCATGCCCGAGCCGAAGCCCAGCTCCTGCGGCAGGTGTTCCCACGCGATCCCGGTATGCAGCACGAACAGGATGCCTTGGAACACCAGCCGATCCGGATGCCGCTTCCGCCCCGGATGACGAACCCGACGCTCCACCCTCGGCAGCAGCGGCTCGATCACCGCCCAAAGCTCATCGTCCACTTCCCACGGCTTCCGCCGAACCACCCCACACCCCCAGATCAACACTCGGGAGGCCATCCAACCAGCCCGAAGATCATTTCGTTAGGGGTTGTAAGAGGCCCAAGCGGAGCTCAGCGCCGCTGGACCGGATGGCCGTATCCGGGTGAACAACAGAGCCACCTGCTTGTTGCTGGGTGCCCAAATGTTGCGGCTTCGCCCTCCTCCCGGCCTGGATCGCCCACAACCTCGACGATGCCCACACCTCAGCCTTTCCCGCGTGCCTCGCCCGTGCCCTCGGCACCGGGACGTGCTCACCTTCGGCCTTGTGCCTTTTCGGTGAGGGCTCGTGGGTGGACAAGCTGTCCGTGCAGCTCGCCTCCAAGATGCGTTGCGTCTCGGTGCAGTTGGAAACCGAGTCTGTGCGCGAGGTATGCAATCCGTTGCCGACCACGGTGGCATCGGGTGAGCTCCGCGGGGTGAGAGTCCCGACCGTTCCCGAGAGGCCGCTCGCCGTGGGGGCTCCCGGACAGGCCGGTGGCGGTACCGGCCTGTCCGGGGGCACTTCCGGTCAGGCGAGGCGCGGTGCCAGGGCCCGCGAGCCCGGCATGATCCCAACGAGAGGCCCTAGGTCAGCGACTCCCCGGCATCCACGCCGCCGACGACCGTTGAGAGCAGCCGCAGCCGTCCGTCCCGGTCGCCGTCCCACTCGGCGACGCACAGGTCGGCGCGCGTGCCCACCTCGATCACACCGCGATCGGTGAGGCCGAGCGCGCGCGCCGGATTGGCCGACGCCATGGCCCATACCTCGGCGAGGGTGAAGGGGGTCATCTGCACGGCCCAGCGCACGCAATCGAGCAGTGAACGGCCTGATCCCGCGAGCAGTTGAGTCCCGCTCAGCCGCAGCCTGCCGGACGGTTCCACGGTGACCGCTCCGCCCACCGGTGTGCGGTACTCGCCGGTCGGGCAACCCGCCAGAGCGACAGAATCGCTGACGAGCACCGCGCGTCCGATCCCCTTGGCCCGGACCATGGCGACGAAGGCGTCGGCCGGCAGGTGGTGACCGTCCGCGATGAACGTGGCGATCAGCGCGTCCTCGGCGAGCTGGGCCCACACGTGGTTCGGGTGCCGCGGCAGGACTGCGTGCGTGCCGTTCCCCAGGTGTGTCGAGAGTCTGGCGCCGGCACGTGCGGCGGCGCGCACCTGCGCCGGCGAGGCGTCCGTGTGCCCCACCGCGACGACGATCCCGGCCTGCGTCGCGGCGCGGATGTACTCCGGGGCGCCGGGTCTTTCCGGGGCGAGCGTGACGATGCGGACCAGGCCCGGTGCGGCGGCGAGCCATAGCGCCAGCTCCCGCGGATCGGGGTCGCGCAGGTGCCGGAGGTCGTGAGCGCCGCGCGGACCGTCCGCCGCCGCCAGGTACGGGCCTTCGATGTGCACGCCGATGACGGTCTGGGCCACGAACGGAGCGCGCTCACGCGCCTCTTCCACGGTCCGCAGCGTCGAGAGGATCCGCTCGCGCGAGGCGGTCACCACGGTGGGGCAGAAGGAGGTCACCCCGTGCGCCCAGAGCGCACGGGTCAACTCCCCGACCGTGTCGGCCGAGACGTCCTCGGCGTTGACGTCGTGCCCGGCATAGCCGTTCACCTGGAGGTCGACCAGCCCCGGCAGCAGCAGGGGGCGGCCGGGGCGCGCGCCCACGGGCTCGATCGATGCGATACGGCCGTCCTCGATGCACAGCCGCACGTCGCGGCCGTCGAGCAGCCGGCCGTCGAGGCGGGTCACGACGCCCCTTCGAGGTGGCCCGCCGCCGAACTGCCGGATGTGAGACGGCCCGCCGCTGCGGCGTCCAGGTACACCGAGACCGCCGGGTGGGTCCTGATCGCGCTCGCCGGGCACTGCGCCTCCACCGGTCCTTCGAGGGAGGCGGCTACTGCCGCCGCCTTGTGCGAGCCGTGCACCGTCACGACCACCGCGGAGGTGCTCAGCAGTGCGGGCACCGTCAGGGTCAGGGCGTGGGTCGGCACGTCCTCCAACGCGGGGAAGAGCCCCTCCTCCACCTGCTGCCGGCGGGACGCCTCGTCCAGGCGGATCAGACGGACGGTCTCGGGGTCGTCGAACCGGCCGGCGCCGGGTTCGTTGAACGCGATGTGGCCGTTCATGCCGATCCCCATGCAGACCAGGTCCATCTCCGCCGCCCGCACGAGTGCCGCGTACCGGGACGCCTCCCGAGCCGGTCCGCGGCCGGGTCTCATACGCTCGAACCGCCCCGGCCCTGCCGCTTCCAGACGCTCTTCGAGCCATGCGCCGAAAGCATGCGGGCTCCCCTCCGGCAGACCCACGTACTCGTCCATGTGGAAGGCGTGCACACTGCTCCAGTCGACCAGGGGGTCCTTCAGCAGCGTCCGCAGCATCTCATCCTGCGAGGGGGCCGAGGCGAACAGGACGCGGGCCCGTCCCTTCGCGGCGACGGCCGCACGAAGGATCCGTGCTGCCTCGCGCCCGGCGGCCGCTCCCGTCGCAGCGGCGTCGCGGAAGACGTGCACGCTTACGCCGTCACCGGCGCTCTCCGATCTGTCCGGCAGACTCATCGTTCCACCCTTCAGTGCAATCGGTTGCAGCGACATTAAGGGCTGCCACACGACGGGTCAACACAGGGCGGGCCCGGCACCGTTCGACGGGTGACCGACTGGACGTCAGACGGGGCGTCCCGTCGAGCCGCGCAGGGTGAGGGTGCCCTCCAACCGGACGTCCCGGACCTGTTCCCCCGCCATGCGCCTGCGCAGTGCGTCGACGGCGGCCTGTCCGAGCCGGTCCATCGGGGCGGATATCGTGGTGAGCGCGGGTGTCACGGCACGGGCGAGCAGCACGTCGTCGCAGCCGACGACACTGCATCCGGCCGGCGTCCGGACTCCGGCCTCTGCCAGTCCACTCAGGACTCCGCACGCCATCAGGTCGTCGAACGCGAAGGCCGCCGTCGCCCCGGATGCCACCAGCGCAGGGGTCGCCTCGCGCCCGCCCTCGAAGGAAGCCGGGAAGGCCCCGAGCTCCACCAGAGTGACGCGGGTGCCCTGCGCCCAGGCGCGGACGGTGGCCGCCCGCTGCCGGGCCGCCCACGACGACGAGGGGCCACACAGCAACGCGACCCTGCGATGGCCCAGTTCCTCAAGGTGCCGGCCCGCGTCGGTGAGGGCCACGGTGTTGTCGCAGACGACCGCCGGGAAGCCGCGCATCCTGCGGTTCACGACGACGGCCGGGAGGCCCTCGGCGGCTCCCTTCAGTTCGGAGGACGAGCGGGGGGAGGCGATCAACAGCCCGTCGACCTGCCCCCTGAGCTGCTTGATCAGCCCGATCTCCGCCGCTGCGCTCTCCTCCGCGTCGACGAGCATCACGGAGGCCTCCATCTCGGCCGCCGCCCGCTGGATCGCCCTCACCAGCGGCGGGCAGAACGGGTTGGTGATGTCGTGGACGAGCAGTCCGATCGTTCCCGTCCGGCCGGTCGCGAGCCCGCGGGCGGCCTTGTTGGGCCGGTAGCCCAGCTCCCGGGCCGTTGCGTGAATACGCTCCCGCACATCGGCGTTGACAACCTCGGGCCGGCTGAAAGCACGCGAGACCGTGGCAGCGGAGACACCACACATCTGGGCGATCGAATAGATCGTCGCCTGCTTCATTCCGCCTCCACATTCTTCGTCCACCGATCGGTACCGCACAGCCGCACCGAGACACTATTGTACTAGCCAGTACTGCAATCGGTTGCACATCTGGAGGTCTGCGCATGAGGTCCGCAGCGCGGGAACAACTGGAGCGCGTCGTCCTGCCGTACTGGCTGGAGCGAGGCCCGGACCGGGATCGGGGCGGGTTCCTCACGTGCTACGACAACCGCGGCCGCAGCCTCGTCTCGACGGACAAGTTCACCTGGTCGCAGGGGCGCCTGGTCTGGCTGCTGGCCCGGGCGGCACGGATGGCCCGGGGTGGGCTCCTCGACCTGGACGTCGGCCTTCTGGAAGGCCTCGCGGTCCGCGGTGCGCACTTCCTGGCGGACCACGCGATCCGCCCGGACGGCACCTGTCACTTCGTCGTGGACGTGGACGGCGTCCCCAAACCAGGGCCGACCGGGGAGACGCAGAGCGTCTATGCCGACTGCTTCGTGGTGATGGGGCTGGCCGAGCTTGCCGGGACGACGGCATCGCCGTACTGGCTGGAGCTGGCCGAGCCCCTGTTGCGCCGCGCCACCGCCGACATCACGGCCGGCCGGGCAGCGACGCCGCCGTACGAGGTCCCTGCGGGCCACACCGCCTTCGGCCCGAGGATGATCCTGCTCAACGCACGGCTGGAGCACGCCCGCGCTCGTGACCGCCTCGGCCTGCTGACCGGGGAGGACGTGGCGGCGCTGTCCGCCGCACGCACGGCGATGCTGTCGCACCGCAACCCTGACGGCACGTTCACCGAGATCTTCTCCCCGACAGCCGGTGACACCTCAATGTTGGCCAGGCACCGGGTGCCCGGTCATGCGATCGAGGGCATCTGGGTGGCGCTGGAAGCGGCGGAGTTGACGGGAGATCGGCACGATGTACCGGCGCTCCTCGAGAGTGTGGGCGTGCTCTGCCACTCCGCCTGGGACCCGTGCCACGGAGGCCTCTTCCGATACGTCGACACCGATGGGCCGGTGGCTCCCCGCGGCACCGTGAACGGCTCCGCGTACGAGGACCTGGTCA
Organism: Streptomyces sp. NPDC006283; assembly: GCF_040613325.1. Lineage (NCBI taxonomy): Bacteria > Bacillati > Actinomycetota > Actinomycetes > Kitasatosporales > Streptomycetaceae > Streptomyces > Streptomyces sp. NPDC006283. The sequence continues at coordinate 41,889 of NZ_JBEXRZ010000004.1, forward strand.
CCGGGACCTGGGACACGAAGCTGTGGTGGGTGCACACGGAGGCCGCCTACACGACCGCACTCGGCGCGCGCCGGTTCGGCGACGGAACCTGCGCGGCCTGGGCGGAGAAGATCTGGGACTACACGCTAGAGACCTTTCCCGGCAGGGACGAGGGCGAGGAGTGGATCCAGATCAGGGACCGCGCGGGCCGCCCGCTCGACCGGGTCGTGGCGCTACCGGTCAAGGACCCGTTCCACATAGCCAGAAACCTCATGCAGCTGGTGGAGTTGCACGAGAACGCGGGCTGACACCAACGCACGGTCGTCCAGGCGATCCCCGGGCCGGCGGACCGATCGCGGCCGTGTGCTGCCCCGTGAGGGTGCGGCCGCGACCGGTCCGGCGCCTACCTCGTCTCCGGCGTCCAGCGGTACAACGTGCTGCCGCGGTTGTAGTAGTAGGAGCCGAGGCTGCCGTCGGCGCGACCAGCAGGGCCAGTGCCGCCAGCACGGCCTGGACGGCCGTCGCCGGGCCTCTGGCGAATCGGTGCAGTCGTCGTACGGGGTTGACCATGGTTTTCTCCCTGCGTCGGACGGTCGCTGGGTCTCCCTGTCCCGCAGTGCACGCGCCTTGGACGGCGCCCTACTTGAGCCCGCTCATCATCACGCCGCGTACGAAGAACCGCTGGAGGCAGATGAAGACGAGGACCGTCGGGACGAAGGTGACGACCGCGGCGGCCATGGTGGTGGCCAGCGGGGTGTCCTGTGTCTGGAGGCTGTTGAGGCCCACGGTGAGCACGAAGTTGTCGGGGCTGCGCTGCGAGACCAGTGGCCACAGGAAGTCGTTCCAGTGCCACAGGAAGACGAACGTGCCGAGGGTCGCCATGATCGGTTTGGTCTGCGGCAGGATGATCGACCAGTAGACCCGGAACTCGCCGGCTCCGTCGATGCGGGCGGCCTCGATCAGTTCGTCGGGGATGTCCTGGATGAACTGGCGCATCAGGAACATCGCCTGGGCATTGGCGATGGTGGGGACGATCAGGCCCCACATGGAGTCCAGTCCGCCCATCTCGGAGACCAGGATGAACTGCGGGATCAGGGTCAGGTGCCCGGGCACCATCAGCATGGCGACGAAGACCCAGAAGACCAGTTCGCGCCCCATGAAACGCTTCTTGGCGAAGGCGTAGCCGGCCATCGAGGCGAACAGCAGCACGAGGACGACCGACACCAGCGAGTAGACGGCCGAGTTGACCGCCCAGCCCAGCACCCGGTCGCTGCTCAGCGCGTCGTACAGCGCCGCTGCCGAGACGTCCCTCGGCAGCAGGGAACCCGGCATCTCGATGCTCTTCCCCGGCTGCAGTGCGAGCGCGACCATGGCCCAGAACGGGAAGAACGTGATCAGCGCGCACAGAGCCAGGGGGATGTGCATCCACTGGGGCCGGCGCCTGCGCCGCTCCGGCCGCCTGACGGATCGCACCTTCGGGGCCTCGACCTCGGCGGGCCGCTGGGCGAGTGAGGTCATGACTGCCCCTTGTTCATCAGACGGCGCTGCACGAGTGACGTGATGAGGGTGAGCACCAGCAGCACGACGCCTGCCGCGCTGGCATATCCGAAGTCGAAGTACCCGAAGCCCTGGTCGTAGATCATGTACGTCAGCGAGTAGCTCGCCCTGACCGGTCCGCCACCAGTCATCACGTAGATGGTGTCGAACACCTGGAACGAACCGATGATCTCCAGGATGAGGACGAAGAACAGGGCCGGCTTCAGAAGGGGAAGCGTGATGTGCCGGTACCGGTGGCGCCATTTGGCGCCGTCCACGTGAGCCGCCTCGTAGTACTCCCTGGGGATCGCCAGCATGCCCGCCAGCAGGATGAGCATGTTGTAGCCGAAGCCCTTCCATGCGCTCACCACCGCCAGGGCGGGGATGACCATGGTCTCGCTCTGCAGCCAGTTCACGGTGGGCAGTCCTACCAGCCCGAAGAGCCAGTTGAGCGGACCGTCGTTCTTGAAGATCCAGACCCAGATGATTCCTGACATCACGGTGCTGGTCACCACGGGCAGGAAGAAGACCGCACGGTAGACGCTCATTCCGCGAAGCGTCCGGTCGCACAAAGTGGCCATTGCGAGGGACACCACGAGGCTGAGCGGGATGGCGATGACGGTGTAGTAGGCGGTCACCTTCAGCGAGTTCCAGAACAGGGGGTCCTGGAACAGCCGGGCGAAGTTGTCCAGGCCGATGAACTCGACGTCGCCGTTGATGCGGTACTCGGCCAGGCTCAGTGCCGTGCCCATCAACGTCGGGACGATCCTGAAGACGAGGAAGAAGAGCACGTACGGGAGGATGAAGACGTAACCGGCGAGCGCGGCGTTGGAGCGCCACCACGGTCGGCCCGGTCGTCCACGTTCCGGGATCGTCCCGGCCTTGGCGGTCTGCGCGCTCACGGCGCCTCCTTCGGACTCGAGGTCGGTGCGTGGCCGTCACCGGCCACGCACCGGCCTCCGGTGAACCGGGTCAGCCTCGTGCGAGCAGGGCGTTGACTTCCTTCTCCGCCGCCGCGAGCGCGGCCTTCGGCTCGGTCTTGCCCAGCAGCACCGCCTGGAGGTGGGGCTTGATCAGGTCCATCAGCTCCCGGGCCTTCGGGTGGATCACTCCGGCCCGGACGACGTCCAGGTACTTCTCGCCCTCGGCGATCTCGGGGTCGTCGGTGAAGAGCCCGGCGCCCGAATCCCGCGGCGCGTAGTAGCCGTTCTCCTTGTCGAACTTCCTCATCTGCTCGGGGCCGGTGAGGAAGTCGACCCATGCCTTGGCCGCAGGCTTGGCATCGCTGCCCGCGAGCACGGACAGACCCCCTACCGAGCCTGCGGCAACCCGGACCTTGCCGGTCAGCGGCGGGGCCGCCTCAAGGTGTTCGGCGGGCAGCACCTGGCGCAGGGCGGGGATGCCGGCGGCCGGCAGGAAGGCCGTCTTCGCCTTGCCGAAGTCGCTCTGCTCGACGGGCTCCATGGAGGTGAGGCTCTGGGCGGAGGTCCAGCCCCGGTCCACCAGTTTCTTGACGAACTCCAGCGCTTCCAGCCCTTCGGGGCTGTTGAACGCGGCTTTGGTGCCGTCCTCGTTGAGCACTTCGCCGCCCGCCTGCCACAGGTACGGGTAATACGAGTGGTTGAGCGTCAGGGTGAGGTCGGCCACGTAGTCGGTGGGGACGTATCCCGCCGCCTTGGCCTTCGGGGCCATGGCCTCCAGTTCGTCCCAGGTCGTCGGGCACTTGTCGATGCCCGACGCGGAGAGGACCTCGGTGTTGCAGACGCCGGTCAGGCTCTGCATCAGCAGGGGGACCCCGTAGAGCTCGCCGTCCCAGGTCATGGACTCCAGGGCCGATTTCTTGAAGTCGTCGCGGTCGTCCTCGATCACGTCTCCGACCGGTTCGAGCGTGCCCTCGACGGCGAACTTCGGGATGAAGTCCGGGTTGAAGTACACGACGTCCGGGCCCTGCCGGCCGGCGATCGCCGTCACCAGGGTCTCCTCGCGTTTCTCCCAGGGCTGCACGACGACCTCGACGTCGGCGTTGGGGTACTTCTTCTTGAACTCCTTGACGATCGGGGCCCAGTAGTCGTCCTCACCACTGACACCGATGGGGTACGTCCAAAACGTGATCGACCCCTCCACCGCCTTGGGGTCCTCGGGTATCGCCGCGTCGTCCGTGGTGCCGCACGCGGCACTCAGCATCGCGGTCGCCAGGACCATCGCCGCGATCCGTGGCTTCAGTCTGCCGCTCATGAGGTGGGTCCTCTCCGGAAGGTCGGCGCTGTCACACTCTTGCAATGCAATCGGTTGCAGGGACCGTAGTTCCGCCTCCCTTGCCCGTCAAGGGTGCAACTTGCCTGAATTTTCAGGTGGTTGTCACGCCAGAACGTCGTACGTCTGCGGCAGCACCTCATGAACGAGAGGCTCCCCGGCGAAGAACCGCTGCAGCTCTTCGACGACGGTTCTTCCCTGTGCCCTGCGGGCCTCCAGCGTCCCGCCGGCGATGTGCGGTGTGACGACGACATTGGGAAGGCCGAGGAAGGGGCTGGACGACGGGAGGGGTTCACTGTCGAACACGTCGAGCCCGGCCCTCAGGCGCCCGGACACGACCTCGGAGAGCAACGCCGTCTGATCCACCACCCACGAGCGTGCCGTGTTCACGAGCACCGCACCGTCCGGGAGCATGGCGAGTTGGCGGCCTCCGACCAGGTGCCGCGTCTCAGGCGTCGCCGGGGCGTGGACGGCGATCACGTCGCAACTGCCGAAGAGTTCGTCCAGGCCCACCGTCTCCACCCCGAGGGCCGCGGCCGCCTGCGGATCCGCGTAGGGGTCGTAGGCCCGGACCACCGACGTGCCCAGCGCCTTGACCATCCGGGCGTAGCAACTGCCCGTACGGCTCAGGCCCACCACCCCCACCCGCCGAGCGGACAGGGCTTGGCCCAGTTCGGGCCGGCGGGCATCCGCCCAGTCCTTGCCCGTCCACAGCCCGCGGTCGTAATGGTGCAGGTTGCGGAGCAGCGCGAGCGTCAGAGTGAGCGCCATCTCGGCCACGGCGGGCGCCATCGCCGCCGCCCCGCCCTGTGTCAGGCGCGGCCCGCCGCCGAGGAGTTCGCGGGGGTAGAGGCGACGGACCGACCCGGCGGTGTGAGCGGCCAGAGCCAGCCGGCTGCCCCGCACTTCCTGCGGCCGGAACGGCACGGTGCTCCATGACGTCACGACGGCGTCGCAGGAGTCGGCCACACCTGGGGGCAGGGCGCTGCGGCGCGGGCCCGCGCCGAACCCGACGACTGCCATGTCGTGCAAGTCCTGCTGAGCGGCCGGGCAGAAGAGCAGATCGAACTCCTCAGGGGCCACTGCGACACAGATGTGCGGCCGGTTCATCGTGATGTGTCCTCTCAGCTGCGCGAACGTAGAAGGGCCGCGGCGGGTCGGCCGGGACGTCCGCCCGTGCCGACGACACCGCGGCGTCTCACGGTACGGTCCCGCCTATTGACCTGCAATCGGTTGCACCCGAGACTCGATGTCGTCGCCTTCCCACTCGGAGATTCGATGGACCGGCAGAACCCGCTCGCTCACGTGAAGGACTCTGACCGACCTCTGACCTGGACCTTCATCGGTGACAGCGTCACCGCAGGCACATGGCACACCTATGGCGCGCGTTCCTACCCGGAGTTGTTCGCCGAGCGGATGCGGGAGATGGCCCGTACCGCCGACGTCTTCGTCAACACCGCGGTCAGCGGATGGACCGTGCAGGAACTCGACCTGCATCTGGACCGGATCGCCCTGAGGTTCTCCCCCGATCTGGTCGTCGTGGGCATCGGGCTCAACGACACCCGGCACGGCACGGCCGGCCTGGCCGACTTCGCCTCCGCCTACCGTCGCGTCGTCCGCGCCGTGCATGGCACGGGAGCCACCGTCGTCGTGCAGACCCCCAACGACACTCTCCCGACCGCTCCGCAGCACGTGGTGGACCATCTGCCGCGCTACGCCGACCAGATCCGGTCCGTCGCCGAGGACACCGGGGCGCCGCTCGTCGACCACTACGCCGTCTGGACCGACCCGGCGTCACCCGCGCCGGAGCACTGGTACGCGATGGGCTGCCACCCGGGGCCGCACGGCCACCGCGCCATGGCCCGCACCCTGCTGGATGCGTTCGGCGCCTGGGATCCCGCAAGCCGCTCCGGCCGGCTCACCATCCCCTGAACACCACCCGTGAACCACGAACAGGAGCACCCGTGCGAGATCCAGCCGCCCTGGAAGAACGCCTCTCCCGCCCCGGTGAGGCACTCGTCGAGGACCTGCGCCGCCTCGAAGGCGACATCGTCGTCCTCGGTGCCGCGGGGAAGCTCGGCCCCAGCCTCGTGCGCCTGGCCGTCAGAGGCGTGGCAGCGGCGGGCACAGGTGCCCGGGTCGTCGCCGTGTCCCGCTTCGGCAGACCGGGTTCCGCCGAGGAGCTGCGCGACGCGGGCGCCGAGGTGGTGTCCGCCGACATCACGGACGAGGGCGCCCTCGCTGCCTTGCCGGACGCGGCCAACGTGGTGTATCTCGTCGGCGCCAAGTTCGGCACGGAAGGCAACGAGCACGCCACCTGGGCCACCAATGCCTATCTGCCGGGTCGCGTGGCCGAGCGCTACGCCGGCGCGAGGATCTCCGCGCTCTCGACGGGGAACGTCTACCCGCTGGTGTCCGTGGGCTCCGGCGGCTGCAACGAACAGGAGCCGGTGGGACCGGTGGGCGAGTACGCCATGTCGTGCCTCGGCCGGGAGCGCGTGCTGACGCACTTCGCGCGGCAGAACGGCACACCGATGGCGCTGATCCGTCTCAACTACGCCGTGGAGATGCGCTATGGGGTCCTGGTCGACCTGGCCCGGCAGATCGCCGCCAAGGAGCCCGTCGATCTGACCACCGGGTTCGCCAACGTCGTGTGGCAGGGCTACGCCAACGAGGTGACGCTGCGAGCGCTGCTCCACGCGGACGTGCCCCCCTTCGTCGTGAATCTGACGGGCCCGGAGACCCTGTCCATCCGCAAGGCGGCGATGCGGCTGGCCGAACTCCTCGGTGCCGAGGTCACGTTCAGCTCGGCGGAGGCCGAAACGGCACTGCTCTCGGACGCGTCCCGCTGCCACGGCCTGTTCGGCTACCCGCAGCTCGGTGTCGACGAGTTGCTCACCGCCACCGCCGAGTGGGTCCGGTCCGGCCTGCCGCTCCTGGACAAACCGACGCACTTCCAGAGCAGGGACGGCAAGTTCTGATGCCCGGCGCCCAGCAGGGTCAGGACCCGCTGAAGCGGTTCCGCGCCGGCACGGCGATTCCCGCCCACCCACTGGCTCTGGACTCCCGCCTCGCGCTGGACGAGCGCCGCCAGCGGGCACTGACGCGTTACTACCTCGAAGCGGGCGCGGGCGGGATCGCCGTCGCCGTCCACACCACCCAGTTCGCGATCCACGAGCCCCGCCGGGGCATGCTCCGCCCGGTCCTGGAGCTGGCCGCCACGACCGCCGCCGAGTACGGGGACACCGGAACCGTCCTCGTGGCGGGAGCGTGCGGCGAGACCGCACAGGCGGTGAAGGAGGCCGAGCTCGCCGCCGACCTCGGCTACCACGCCGTACTGCTCGCCCCGTTCGGGGCGGGCTCGCTCAGCGAGGACGAGCTGGTCGACCGCGCGGCAGCCGTGGGCACCGTGCTGCCGATCATCGGTTTCTATTTGCAGCCGGCGGTGGGCGGCCGCTTGCTCTCACGCGGCTTCTGGACGCGACTGGCCGACCTTCCGTCGCTGATCGGCATCAAGGTCGCGCCGTTCGACAGGTACGCGTCGCTCGACGTCGTGCTGGGGGTCGCCGCCTCCGGCCGCCGCGCGGAGGTCTCCCTCTACACGGGCAACGACGACCACATCGTCGGCGACCTGCTGTCGATACACCCGGTCGACGGCGCAGAAGCGCTGGAGTTCGTCGGCGGGCTGCTCGGCCAGTGGTCGGTGTGGACGCACTCGGCGGTCCGGCTGCTCGCGGACGCGCGCCGCGCCAAGGCCGGGGACCATACGGCGCTGCGCGAACTGATGGCCGTCGACTCGGCGCTCACGGACGCCAACGGGGCGATCTTCGACGTCGCCGGCGGCTTCCGCGGGTGCGTACCCGGCATTCACGAAGTGCTGCGGCGTCAGGGGCTGCTCCAGGGGCTGTGGTGCCTCGACGAGGACGAGGTCCTCTCCCCCGGGCAGCTCGAGGAGATCAACAGGATCTGGCAGGCCTACCCGCATCTGCGGGACGACGCGTTCGTGGCCGAGCACATCGACCGCTGGCTGTCCTGAGGACGACCGCCCGCTGCCTGCCCCGCAGTTGACCCACGACCACCTGTACCCGACCTTCCGGAGGGCCGCTTCATGTCAGTGAGGCGCATCGGCATCATCGGCACGGAGAACTCGCACGTCGACCAGTTCGTCCGATTCCTCAACATCGAGGAGCGGCACCCGGGGAACCGCGCCGTCGCACTCGTCGGCGGGCGAACGGAACGCAACGAGGCACTGTGCCGCACGGGGAACATCGGCCTGGTGGTCGAGAACCCCGCCGACCTGATCGGCCACGTCGACGCGGTGATCGTCAGCAGCCGCGACGGCAGGACCCACCGCGAGCAGGCAGAGCCGCTGCTGGCGGCCGGGCTGCCGGTGTTCGTGGACAAGCCGTTCGCGGGATCGGTCGCCGACGCTCAGGCGCTCATCGCGGCCGCCGAGCGCTCCGGCGCCACGCTCGGGTCCGGCTCCGCGCTGCGGTTCGTGTCCGGGATCTCGTACCTCACCGACCACGCGGGGCAGTGCGGTGCGCTCCGCCAGGTCGCCATGACCGGCCCGGCGGACCCGGACAGCGAGTACGCGGGCCTGTTCTTCTACGGCATCCACCAGGTCGAGGCGGCACTGCAGTTGCTCGGGGACCCGGTCGTCGAACCGGGCTCGCTGACCACGACCGCAAGCCGGCACGGGGACACGGTCGTCGCTCTGACCCGTATCGGGGACGTCTCCCTCACCTTCACCTTCGTCACCCCCTCCGACGGGGAGCAGACGTCCTTCCACGCCACCCTGACCGGCACCAGCGGGGTCTGCGCCGCCGCTCTCACACTCCCCGCGGACTACACGGCACCACCGCTCGCCCGCTTCATCGACGCCTGCGACCGCAACGAGCCGCAGAAGGACCGTTCCGCGGTGCTCGCCCCGATCGCGGTACTGGAGTCCGTCACCGACGCCCTGGCCTCCGGCGCCCCCTACGGAAAGGACTGATCATGCCCCTGTCCGCAAGCCCGCTCCGCATCGCCGTCATCGGCGTCGGCATCATCGGCAAGGCCCATGCACAGCGGCTGTCGAGCGGGGCGGCCGACGCCGTCCTGGTGGCCGTGGCGGACGCGAACCCCGAGGCCGCCCGCGCCGAGGCCGCCCGGTGGGGCGTCGCCGCCGACACCGTGGACGGCGTCCTCGCCCGGGACGACGTGGACGCGGTGATCGTCGCCGTCCCCAGCGGTCTGCACGCCCAGGTCGCGGTGGCCTCTCTGGACGCCGGGAAGCACGTCCTGCTCGAGAAGCCCATCGAGGTCACGGTCGAGGCAGCGGACGAGATCATCGACGCCGAGAAGCGTTCGGGGAAGGTCCTCAGCGTGGCGAGCCAGCGCCGGTTCGCCGCCGAGAACCAGTATGTGTTCGGTGCGATACGCGACGGACACCTGGGCCGGGTCACCTCGGCCACGATCGAGGTGGCGCTGTGGCGCTCGCAGGAGTACTACGACTCCGGTGACTGGCGCGGCACCTGGGCGCTGGACGGTGGCGGCGCCCTGATGAACCAGGGTGTGCACCTGGTGGATCTGGCCCTGTGGCTGCTCGGCGAGGCGGACGAGGTGTACGCGCACACGGGGCTGCTCGCCCATGAGCGCATCGAGGTCGAGGACACCATCACGATCACCTCCCGGCTGCGGAACGGGACGCTGCTGACCTTCCTGGCCACGACAGCCGCCTACGACGGCCTGCCCATCCGGTACGCGGTTCTCGGAGACGGCGGCTCGGTAGTGATCGAGGACGAGAAGCTCACACGTTTCCACTCTCTGAACGGATCGTCACCGGCCTTCGACGGGACGCCGGTCGACCAGCCACTGGCTCAGCTCGAAGACTTCGTCGCAGCGGTGAAGAACGGCGGGACGCCACTGGTCACCTCGGCCCAGGCCCGTGCGGCGGTCGCCTTCATCGAAGCGGCCTACCGGTCAGCGCGCACCGGTGCGCCGGTGCGGCCCCAGTGAGCGGGCGGCCTGCCGGGCGGGTGGACGCGGATCCTCGGGGCCCGGCCGAGGCACAGCCCAGCAGAAGTCCCTCACCCGATGGAGGCAGATACCGATGAACGAGCACAGCAACAGGCCACCTCTGTCCCGCCGCCGTCTGCTGGGCGGCATCGGTGCCTGCTCCATGGCCGGGGCGTTCGGGGTCCTGGGCTACGGGGCACCCAGCGCGGGCGCCGCCGCCGCCGACGGCGAGATCGTCGACTTGGGCGTCGCCATGCGGACCGTCAACGTCAGGAGCGCCAGAACGGGCCGGATGCCGGACGGCACGCCCGTGCTCTTCGCCTTCAGTGACGGCAACCCGGTCAGTTTCAACGTGCTTCGGCTCGACACCGGCGAGCGGATCGACGGCTTCCCGTGCGGGCCGGACACCGTCGGGTCGTCCATGGTCCAGCACCCCGACGGGACGGTCTACTTCAGCGTCAGGGCCCCCTCGGCGGGGCGGTTGCTGCGGTACGTCCCGGCCTCGCACACCATCGAGACGGTCGCCACGGGCGTCGTGGGCGAAACCATGCTGAGGACCCTGGTGGTGGACCCGGCCTCCGGAGTCCTGTACGGATGCACCTATCCCCACGCGAAGGTGTTCTCCTACGACCCCTCGACCAAGGCCGTCCGGGACTACGGCTCCGTGGTGACCGACGGCGCCTACGCGTGGGGCTTCGACCTCGTCGGCGGCAAGCTCTGGGTGGGCACCGGCATCGGGACGGCGCACCTGATCGAACTCGACCCGGCGACGGGCACGGCGAGCGAGATACCGCTGCCCGGCGAGTTCGCCTCGGAAGCGACCTACATCTACGGTGTGCGCACCCGCGGCGACGTCGCGCTGGTGGCGGTCAATCCGCCGCTCGGCGGTGTCAACACCCTCGTGTGGGACGTCGCCGGACGCCGGTGGCTGCAACCGGACACGCTGCACCAGACGTTGGAGGCCAGTGGGGCCGCCAGCACGGTGGACTCCACCGGACGTTTCTACTACGTCAGCGACGGCGAGCTGTACGCGTACGACACCGCCACCCGCAGCTCGTCGCCGACCGGGATGGCCGGCAGCCCCATCGGCGACCGCGTGCCCGGCACGCGGTCGGTGGACGTGGTCGAGACGGCGACCGGTGGCACAGCACGTCGCGAAGCGGTGGGCGTGGCCAACACCGGGGTGATCTGGCGCTACGACCTGGACGCCCGTACAGGCACCACCGTGCGCGGTGTACCACTGGGGTCCCCGGCGACCCTCCACAGCATCGGCGTCGGGCCGGACGGCAAGGTGTACACGGGCGCCTACCTCAGCTCAGGCGTGATGGCACGGGTGTCGACGTCCACGTACGAGATCGAGGAGCTCTCCGGGCCGGAGCAGGCCGACCACATCGTGACGCACCAGGGCAGGATCGTGATCACGAGCTACCCCAACGCCGTGGCCTACGTGGGAGAGACCGACCCGTGGGACTGGGGCACCCGGCCTGCGCACCTGTTCAGCATCGGCCGCTTCAGCGAGTACGAGCAGGACCGGATGTTCGACGTGGTGAGCGTGCGGGACAAGCTCGCCTTCGGCAGCGTGCCCAACTACGGCACCCTCGGCGGCGCCCTGGTTCTGGCCGACCTCGACGGGAATGTCGAGGTGCACAGAAACGTCGTCCAGGACCAGAGTGTCACCGCCCTGGCGGCGCGGGGGCCGCTGGTGTTCGGAGGGACGTCCGTGCACGGCGGGCTCAGCACGACGCCGAAGGCCACGGAGGCGGTGCTGTTCGTCTGGGACATCCGCACCGGGAAGAAGGTCTTCGAGACCGTCCCGGTGCCGGGGGACGCCATCATCCACTCGCTGCTGGTCGACCGGCGCCGGCTGTGGGGCATGAGCAGCACGGGTGTGGTGTTCGAGTTCGACCTCAGGACCCGCACCGTCGTCCGTGCGGTCGATGTCGGTCTGCCGGACACCAACAGCTGGGGGCGGCTGGGCAAGCTGCACCGGCACGACGACGGACGGATCTACGGGAACGCCGGCGGCAAGCTGTTCCGCATGGATCCGGCGACGCTCGCGGTCACGGTCCTGGCCACCAACGCCAAGGTGTCGGCGCTCGCACCCACGGGCGAGATCTTCTTCGGCGACAGCACCAACGTCTATGTGTACAAGCCGTGACCGAAGCCCCCGACCGGCAGAGCGTCCGCGTTGCGGTAGGACGTCCCCGCGGCCCGCGGCCACCTTCGTCGTCCGATGTCCGACGAGCAGAATGGAGTGCACCATGCCCTTGAGTCGCCGTTCACTTCTGGCCGGCGCATCGGCCGGGGCGGCCCTGGCGGTCGGCGGCGACGCGTGGCGCGCCGCCGCGTACGCCGGGGAGAAGACCCCGGCCCCCGTCGGTTTCGGCCCCGCGTCCCTCACCTCCGCGGTCCGCGGTGCTGCCGTGATCGGCAACAGCGTGTTCATCGCCTCGCGCTTCAACACCCCCGAACAGAAACTACGGCTGGCCGAGTTCGACGCCACCACCGGTGAGGCGCGGTCCGTCGACGATCTCGACATCCCCAGTTCGGGCGGGAACAAGATGGCCGCCGACGACCGATACGTCTACATCGGACCCGCCGGCAGTGCGTACGTGTGGCGCTTCGACCCGCGGACCAAGGAGCTGCTGCCCTGGGCCAAACCGGGCACGAGCACCACGTGGTTCTACGAGATGGTGGTCGAGGGCGGCCACCTCTACATCGGGACGTACCCGGACTGCACGGTCAGGCGTATCCGGCTCTCGGACGTCACGATCGAGACGTACGGCCGGATCTCCACCTCGAAGTACGCGACCGCCCTCGCCGTCGATGACGAGTACGTCTACGCGGGCTCGGCGGCTCCGGGAGCCCTGCTGCTCTGGCCCAAGGAAGGCGGCACGCCGATCGACCTCACCGCGCACCTCAGCGACTCGCCGGTCGGCATCCTCGACCTGGCGGTCCGGGACAAGGTGATGTACGTCGCCAGCGGCCGCCAGCTGATCTCGCTGCGCACCGACGGTTCGGCGCGGGTCTCGCGGGAGATCCCCGCGGAGGACCGCTACGTCGACCAGGTGGCGGTCGGCAGCGACGGCAAGGTCCACGCACTGGCAAGGCTCACCTGCAACGTGTACGAGGTGACCGCCACCGGTCTGGAGAAGGTCGGACAGCCGATCGAGGACGTCGAGAACCAACTGCTCGCGCCACAGCCCGACGGCAACCTGATCGGAGTCAGCGGGCTCGGGCACATCTGGCGCATGGCGCCGGGCGGCACGGCAAGCGTGTGGCAGAGCGCGACCCGCGGGTTCGGCTATCCCGAGATCGTCCAGTCCATGCTGCTGAACAGCCGGGGCACGGTGTGGGTCGCGGGCCACTACGCGATGACGGTCCATCGGCCCGCGCGCGGGACCAGCGTCCGTTTCGACATCAACGGCGAGCCCAAGTCCCTGGCGGAGGGGGCTCGGGGCACGGTGTACGCGGGCCTGTACCCGAGCACGCAGATCGTGGCGATCAGTCCCGGCAGGCACGACATCACCGTCCTCGGAACGCTGGGCAACGAGCAGCTTCGCGCCCGGCGGATCCACACCGACCTCCCTCGCAACCAGTTGCTCGTCGCGTCCAGTCCGGCGACCACCAAGCACACCGGCGCGCTGACCTTCGTCGACCTGGCCACGAACCACTTCGACGTGCACCGGGAGTTCCTGCCGGAGCAGAGCGTCATGGACGTCGCGGTGTCGGGCACCACGGCGTACATCGCGGGCGACACCTACGGCGAGGTCACCAGCGGTCCGCTGCGTCCGACGGCGCAGGTGGCCGCCGTCGACATAGTCACCCGTCAGCTGCTGTGGCGGGAGGAGATCAAGCCGGACTGGGCGTCCTACGAGAGCGTGCACGTCGTCGGCCATCTGCTGTACGCGATGGCCCGCCGGCCGCGTGGCGCGTGGTTCGCCTACGACCTGACGACCCGCACGGTCGTGATGGAGGGTGACCTCGGGGGCTACGGCCAGTTCAACGGCGCCCGCGGCCGGGTCTTCTCGTGGGTGCACTGGACCAATGACATCTGCGAGTTGCCCACCGGCACGGGCGGCGCGGCAACCACCCTCTACGACAACGTTCCGCGCGGGTGGTACAACAGCCCGATGTTCAACTTCACCCGCAGCGGCAGGGCGACCTGGGGCATGCGGGGAACCGATCTGACGCTGTTCCCGCTGCCCAGGGCCGGCTAGTCAGACCCTGTCCTGGCGAGCCGCCCCGGGCAGGACCTGGCGGAGTTACGGGCCGTCAGGCCCGGAGGCGGCGGAAGCGCCGGTGCGCGATCACTGTGCGCACAGTGCTTCCGCCTGGTCCCGGACGGCGTCCACGAGCGTCCGGTCTGCCGCGTGCTCGAAACCGAGGAACGCCAGGATGCCGCGCACCGCCGCCGGGAGGGGGCCCTGGGCGAGGGGCACGATCCGCGCGGCATCGGTGTCCGTCACCGGAACGCCCGACCCTCGCAGGTGGCAGATCCAGGCGGCCAGCACGCGCACGGCGCCCTGCGGCACCCGGCCGGCGGCGCGCTCCCGGCGCAGCACCGGCAGGATGCGTACCGGGAGCTTCTGGGAACCGTCGGCGGCAATCTGGGCGAGCGCGTGCCGGATCCGGGGATTGGCGAAGCGGTCCAGCAGTGCCGTGCGGTACGCGGCCGACTCCTCGTGCGGCAGCGTCAGATGCCGGGACGCCTCGGCCCACCACTCCGCCAGCCAGGCGCGGCACACGGGGTCCGCGACCGCGTCGGCCACCGTGGTCCGGCCGCGGATGCCGCCGGCGTAGGCAAGGAGCGAGTGCGCGCCGTTGAGCAGCCACAGTTTGCGCTGCTCGTACGGCGTCACGTCGGCCACGAACCGGGCCCCTGTCTCCTCCCAGCGGGGCCGTCCGGCGGGAAATTCACCACTGATGACCCATTCCGAGAAGGGTTCGGTGACCACTGGGGCCGCGTCGGCGAGGCCGGTCGCCGCGGCGACGGCGGCCAGGTCCTCGTCGGTCGTCCGCGGGGTGATCCGGTCGACCACGGTGGTGGCGAACGTGGCACACCCGTCGATCGCCGCGGTCAGTTCGGGGCGGCCGGTGTGCCGTGCCAGTTCGCGGACGGTGTTCTCCAACACCGTGCCGTTGTCGGGGAGATTGTCGCAGGAGACGACGGCGATGCGACCAAGTCCGCGCCGGTCGCGGGCGGCCAGCCCTGTCAGCAGTTTGCCGGCGGCGGTGACGGCCGGGGCCGTGGGGTCGGCGCGCAGCGCTGCGATGTCCGCCCTGACGGTGTCGGCCCCGGTGTCCAGTCCGCCGTCGGGGCGGCGGAGGTAGCCGGCCTCGGTGACGGTCAGCGTGACGACGGCGAGGCCTGGGAGTCGCCAGTGGTCGGTCCACGCCCGGTGGTCGTGGCCGGCGTGGGTGGCGGAGAGTCCGGCGAGGGTGTCGAACCGGTCTCTGTCGCTGCCGCGGGTGAGCAGCGTGTAAAGGCCGTCCTGTGCGGACAGTGCGTCGGCGAGGCAGGGCCGGCGACCGGTGAAGGCCGCGATGCCCCACTGTCCGGCGTCGGACGCCCTGGCCGTGTACCAGGCCTGGTGCGCGCGGAAGAAGTTGCCCAGGCCGAGGTGCAGCATGCGCACCGGCGCTGGGCAAGCGGCTCCTGCAGCAGCGCGCGACAGGAGGGGAGTGTTGCCGGCGGACCGCGAAGTCGAATAAGGCACGTGGAAAATTGTCCGCACCAGCGGTGATGCTTGGCAACCGGTTGCACGAAATTCGGTACGCGCACTTGCGGTCGGGGCGACAGGCTGGGCATCGTGCAGTCATGACGGAGAGCGCACGCGGCAATTCCGCCCGGAGTGTGGATGGTTCGGCGAAGCGGGCGGCCGTTCTCGGCGGGCCGCGGTCACTTCTCGACGAGGACGAGGTGACCGACTTCGTCCGGCGGCAGTTGGCGGGCGTCGACCTCGACGGCCGGAGTGTGTGCCTGCTGGTGCCCGACGGCACGCGCAGCTGCCCGCTTCCGCTGCTGCTGACCGCCGTGCACGGCGCCGTTGCCGGGCGGGTGAGCCGGCTGACCGTACTGGTCGCCCTGGGCACACACGCGCCGATGAGCGAGGCCGAACTGGCCGCACATCTGGGTCATCCGGCGGGCGGCATCGACACGCGCTATCCGGGCATGACCGTGCTCAACCACGAGTGGTGGGAACCGTCCGCGTTCGCCTCCCTCGGCACGATCTCCGCGGACCGGGTGGCCGCGATCTCCGGGGGCCTGCTGCGCCAGGAGGTCGAGGTCAAGCTCAACCGAGCGGTCGTGGAACACGATGTGGCGCTGGTGGTCGGGCCGGTGTTCCCCCACGAAGTCGTCGGCTTCTCCGGCGGCAACAAGTACTTCTTCCCCGGGGTCGCCGGTGCGGACATCATCGACCTCTCGCACTGGCTGGGCGCTCTGATCACCAGCGCCGAGATCATCGGTTCCCGGGGCGTCACCCCCGTGCGCGCGCTGATCGACGAGGCATCGTCCCTCATCCCGAGCCGGCGCCTCGCCCTGTGCGTGGTGGCCCGATCCGGCTCGGGGTCGCTGCACGCGGTGTCGTTCGGCAGCCCTGAGGACGCGTGGGCAGCGGCGGCCGACGTGTCGGCCGAGACCCATGTCCGCCGTCTTGACGCGCCGGTCAGACGGGTGCTGTCGGTGATCCCGGAGAAATACGACGACATGTGGACCGCTGCCAAGGGGTTCTACAAGCTCGAACCAGTCGTCGCCGACGGCGGCGAGGTCATCCTCTACGCGCCTCATGTGCGGGAGCTTTCGGCGATGCACCCCGAGATCGCCGAGATCGGCTACCACTGCCGCGACTACTTCACCCAGCAGTGGGAGCGGTTCGAGAACCTGCACTGGGGCGTCCTCGCCCACTCCACCCATCTGCGCGGCGCCGGCACCTACGACCCCGTTCACGGCGAGCGGTTCCGCGTGACGGTCACCCTCGCCACGGGCATCCCGGAGGACGTCGTCCGTGGGGCGAACCTCAACCATCTCGACCCGGCCGAGGTGGACATCGAGGCGTTCGCCGCCGAACGGGACGCCCTGGTTGTCCGACAGGCCGGCGAGGTCCTGTACCGGCTGCGCTGATCCGGTTCCCGCGGCGGCCCGCGCGCTCGGCGGGTCCGTCGCCACACCCTGACGCACGACCAGGAGGACCGCATGACCACCACTCCCCCACCCACCCTCAACCTCACCGACGCCGACGCGGAGGCGGCGGGACGCGTCGCTGCACAGCTGCGAGGGGCGTCCCCGCTGGGGGTCGCCTTCTCCGGCGGTGTCGACTCGTCCCTCCTCCTCGCGCTGGCGGTCCGCTTCCTCGGGGCGGACGAGGTGGTGGCGGTCCTTGGGGTCTCCCCCAGCCTGGCGGCGGACGAGAGGGTCGCTGCCCACGACGTCGCGGCGTTCATCGGCGCGCGGGTGGTGGAGGTCCGCACCCGCGAGAGTGAGCTCCCGGCCTACCGCGCCAACGGCCCCGACCGCTGCTACCACTGCAAGGACGAGCTGTTCACTCGGATCTCCGACGAGGTCGTCACCGCGCACGGGCTCGCCGCGATCGCCTACGGCGAGAACGCCGACGACGTCCGGCGCCCCGACCGCCCGGGCAGCCGTGCGGCGGAGGAACACCGGGTGCTGCGTCCCCTCGCCGCCGCGGGCCTGGACAAGGCCGCGGTTCGGCGCATCGCCCGCGCCATGGGCCTGCCCAGCGCCGACAAGCCGGCCGCGCCCTGCCTGGCCTCGCGCGTCCCGCACTTCGAGGAGGTCTCGCCGGAGAAGCTCGCCCAGGTGGAGCAGGCGGAGAAGGCCCTGCGGGAGCTGGGGTTCTCCGACTTCCGGGTCCGCCACCACGGCGACGTCGCCCGGATCGAGGTGCCGGTGGCGGAGATTGCGCGCGTCGTCTCCGACACCGCGCGCGAAGGGGTGCTGGCGGCCGTGAAGGCCGCCGGCTTCCGGATGGTCGCGGTGGACCTCGCCGGCATCCGGTCCGGTGCGTTCACCCTGCCGTTGGTCGGCGGCGCGGGAGGCTGCCGTGACTGACGCTCCGGCACCGCCCGCGTCCCTCGCCCGTCTCGCGGACTTCGCCGATCTCGACCACGACCGGGCCGAGCGGCGCGGCTACCCGGAAGCCGTGTACTGCGAGGGCAAGACGCCGGCGCAGGTGGGCGCCATCGCGGCGGCGGTCCGTGATTGTGGCACGGCCACCACGCTGTTCACCCGTGCCTCGCCCGAGCACGCCGAGGCGGTACTCACGGAGGTTCCGGACGCACGGTACGACAGGGAGGCACGGATGCTGGCCTGGCCGCCGGAGCCGCCCGATCCGACGGGCGGACCCGTGGTGGTCGTCGCCGCGGGCACCTCCGACCTGCCGGTGGCCCGGGAAGCGCTCCTGACCGTCACCCACTTGGGCCGGGCCTGCGACTTGGTGGTCGACGTCGGGGTGGCCGGGCTGCACCGCGTCCTCGCCCGGCTGGACCTGCTCCGCGGTGCCCGGGCGATCGTGGTGGTCGCGGGCATGGACGGGGCCCTGCCCAGTGTGGTCGCGGGCCTCGTGCCGGCTCCGGTCGTCGCCGTACCCACGTCGGTCGGCTACGGAGCCGCGTTCGGCGGCATCGCCCCGCTGCTGGCCATGCTCAACGCATGTTCGCCCGGCGTGGCCGTCGTCAACATCGACAACGGCTACGGAGGAGGCCATCTCGCGGCGCAGATCGCAGCGCCTGCACCCCGGGCGGGTGCCTGAAGCAGGCGGGTGGCGCCTGCCGCACACCGGCCTGTCACTGCCGTGTCTGTCCCTGCGGCACCGTCGCCCCCGACACGAGACCGGCGGCCACCGCCCCGGCCACGGCCGCATCCAGCACCGTGCGCACAGGGAGGGCCAATTCGGCGGCGAGCGCAGCGACGTCGTCGAACTCCGGCGTCGCCTGCATGACCAGCCCCCCGCGATGGGCGACTTTGACCGGGACGGTCCCGCCGAGCACGGGTACCGGAACCCACATGCGTTGCAAAGCGGTCTTGAGCACCTCCGACTCCCGCACCCCGATAGTGCTCGTCTCCCGGAGGACCAGCTCGCGCACCGCCCCGGCGCGCTCCGTCGGAGCGAGGACCCGCAGGGTGTGGGCGGGCCTTCCCTTCTTCATCAGGATCGGCACCAGCCAGGCGTCCGACGCACCGGCGGCCAGCAGTGAGGCCAGCACACCAGGCCAGACGCGAGGATCGAGGTCGTCCACGTTGGCCTCCAGAACCACCGCCTGCGCGATGTCGGCACAGTGGTGGCCGGGCTCTCGTGCGTCGGTGCCGACCACGACGCGTACGACATTGGGCCGCCTCGGAGTGTCCTTGGTGCCGGCGCCCACGCCCGAGGCCTCGACGCACATGCGCGGCAGCCCGGCGGACACCTCCGTCAGCGCGGTGACCAGCGCCATGCCCGTGGGGGTGGCCAGTTCTCCGCTCCCACCGCCGAATATCTCCCGCCCGGCGGCCAGTTCGAGTACCGCGGGGACGGGCACGGGTATCTCACCGTGTGCCGTACGCACCCGTCCGGACCCGACCGCCACCGCACCGGCCGTGAGCCGCGTGACTCCGAGGTCGTGCAGTGCGGCACAGACACCGACCACATCGGCGATGGAGTCCCACGCGCCTACCTCGTGGAAGTGCACCTCATCGGCCGGTACACCGTGCACCCGCGCCTCAGCCCGGGCCAGCCGCTCGAACACCGCCAGCGCAGCGGCGCGTACGGGTGCCGCCAGCTCGGCACTCGACAGCAGTCCCCGAATGGTCCGCCAGGTGCGATGCGGCTGGTCCTCGGCCAGGACCTCGACTCCGGCCTTGACCGCCCGCATCCCGCACCGGACCACCTCCGTCCGTGTCAGCCGTACGGACGACGGGGCAACCGCGTCGACAGCTGCCTGGGCCACGTCCAGCGACGCCCCCGCGTCGAGCAGCGCGCCCAGCAGCATGTCACCGGCGATCCCCGAGGTCGCGTCGATCCAGGCGACTCGGCCGGACGCTTTCATGCTGCGGGCCTCCTGAGGGTGCGCGGCGCCGTTCCTTGTCGTCGATTGCGCAGTCTACGGCGGAGAGCACACGGCTGGACGGGGATGATGGCAGTCGTCCCCCGGGCCGAGGACGCGGCCCGATCGATGTCGCCTTCAGCCGGCCACGTCGCTTCCCGATCCGGCATGTCTCGTCGAGCTCATCAACGGGCCCTGGTTCGGCGCGGCCGCAGCCGAGAGCTTCCACAGCCGCGCCGCCTGCCCGGGGTCCGTCGCGTAGGCGCATACGCCCCCGATGAACTCACCCTCGCCCGCGGGCTCCACGATGGCGCAGTCCTCGCAGTAGGGAAAGCCGTTGCACACCGTACCTCCTCATCGGGCGGGAATAGCACAACTCGGACAGCGGTCCTTCGCGGCCCCCGTCAAGCACCTCGCAAGACCGCGGCTGCACCCCAATGGTGGGCACGCGCACTCCGGAAGATAGAACTATGGTGTCCCACCACATACACCCCTGACCTGCGTGTTTCTACGGTGTGGCGACACACAAACGTCCCCGCCAACTGTCCGGAAGTGGTGTCCATGGCCGCCCCCGCAAGCGCTCCACCCGCGCCGAACTCGCTCAAGCGCATCGTCGCCGCGAGCCTCATCGGCACCACCATCGAGTGGTACGACTTCTTCCTCTACGGCTCGGCCGCCGCGCTCGTCTTCAACAAGTTGTTCTTCCCGGAGTCCGATCCGCTGGTCGGCACGCTGCTCTCCTTCCTCACCTACGCCGTCGGGTTCGCGGCACGGCCGCTCGGCGCGCTGGTGTTCGGGCACTACGGCGACCGGCTCGGGCGCAAGAAGCTGCTGGTGCTCAGTCTGCTGCTGATGGGCGGCGCGACCTTCGCGATCGGACTGCTGCCTACGCACGCGACCATCGGCTCCGCGGCTCCGGTCCTGCTGACCGTCCTGCGGCTCGTGCAGGGCTTCGCGCTGGGCGGCGAGTGGGGCGGCGCCGTGCTGCTGGTGTCGGAGCACGGTGACGCCAAGCGGCGTGGCTTCTGGGCGTCCTGGCCGCAGACGGGCGCACCGGCCGGGCAACTGCTCGCCACCGGTGTGCTGTCGGCGCTCACCGCGCTGCTCTCGGATGCCGCGTTCACCTCATGGGGCTGGCGCATACCGTTCCTGTTGTCCGGTGTGCTGGTGATCGTCGGCTTGTGGATTCGTCTCTCTGTCGATGAATCGCCGGTCTTCAAGGCGGCGTTGGCCCAGGCCGAGCAGCGCAGGACGGAAGCCGGCCAGGTGGAGAAGATGCCGCTCGTCGCCGTGCTGCGCCACCACTGGCGCGACGTGCTGATCGCCATGGGCGCCCGGATGGCCGAGAACATCAGCTACTACGTGATCACCGCGTTCATCCTCGTCTACGCGACGACGGCCGTGGAGATGAGCAAGCAGACCGCGCTCAATGCCGTACTCATCGCATCCGCCGTGCACTTCGCGGTGATTCCGCTGTGGGGCGCGCTGTCCGACCGGATCGGCCGGCGGCCGGTCTATCTGATCGGCGCCGTCGGCGTCGGGGCGTGGATGTTCCCGTTCTTCGCGCTCATCGACACGGGCGGCTTCGGCGCCCTGCTGCTCGCCGTCACGGTCGGACTGGTGCTGCACGGCGCGATGTACGCACCCCAGGCGGCGTTCTTCTCCGAGATGTTCGCGACGCGCATGCGCTACTCGGGCGCTTCCATCGGCGCTCAGTTCTCCTCGGTCGCGGCCGGCGCACCGGCTCCGCTGATCGCGACGGCGCTGCTGGCCGACTTCGACTCGTCGACGCCGATCGCCCTCTACGTCATCGCAGCCGCGCTGCTCACCGTGGTTGCCATCGCCTGCGCCCGGGAGACGAGGGACCGGGACCTGACGGCCCTGGACGCCGGAACGGACCCGGTCGACGGCGCTGCGGCAGCGAAGGCCGCGGACGCCCGCACCGCCGACGTGCCGACCGTCTGACCCGGCACCGCCGATTCGGCGGCGTCGAGCGCAACCGCCTGGACCGCGCGGACTCTCAGGAGTCCGCGCGGTTCCGCGTGTGTCGCGACGCGCGGCCACCAGCCGGCCCTTGAGGCCGGGCTCGGCACATGGTCCGGGTTCAGGGTCCCGCCTCCCGGGCCGGGTCCGGGTCCGGACATGGTCCGGGTACCGGGTCGGGGTCGGGCTTCCAGACTTCCAGACTTCCAGACTTCCTGGCTTCCTGGCTTCCTGGCTTCCTGGCTTCCGACGCGTATGTCACGCGCTCATGACGACACCGCCGACGACATCGCGTGCAACCGCAGCGCCAGCTGGATCTCCAGGGATCTCGCCGGCGACTGCCAGCCAGGGCCGAGCAGACGCCCGATCCGCTCCAGCCGCTGGGCCACGGTGTTCACATGGACGTGCAGATCGTCCTTCGTACGGGCCGGGCTCATGCCGCTGGCGAAGTAGGCGTCCAGGGTGCCGACGAGGTCGGTGCCGCGTCGGCGGTCGTAGTCGACGACTTCGCCGATCGTGCGCTGCACGAAGCCGTCGATGTCGCCGGGGTCGGCAAGCAGCAGCCCGAGGAAGCCGAGGTCCTGCGCAGCCGCTCCCTGTCCGGAGCGCCCGAGGAGGCGCAGGGCGTCGAGGCAGCGCCGTGCCTGGGCGTAGGCATCGGCCACCGGGGTGGGGTCGCCTGCCGGTGAGGGGACGGGGGACGACGCACCGACGGTCACCATCTCCCGCAGTGTGCTGCCGAGTTGCCGGGCGGTCTGGCGTGCCAGGTCGGCCGGGCTGTCGTCGGGGCCGAGCGGCAGCAGCAGGACGGTGCCGCCGTCACGGGCGGCGGCGAGCCCCGACCGGGTCGCGGCCAGGTGGGAGGCGGCGGACCACAGGCGCTGTCGGTCCGCGGTCTCGCGTGCGGACGGGTCGGAGCCGGTTGCCGGGCCGGTGTGAGTGCCCGACGCGTCTCGGGTGGCGGCTTCGCCGACGGGGCCGTCGATACGCGCGGCGAGCACCACGTGCGGCGCGTCGAGGTCCGCGCCCAGCCGGGCCGCCCGCTCGCGCAGCATCCTGGGGTCGCGGTCGGGTGAGTCGAGCAGGTCGTCGAGGAGCTCGCCGCGCACCCGCTGCTCCGCGTCGTGGGCTGACCGCCGGGCGAGCAGCAGAAGTGACGTGACCAGCGCTGCGCGCTCGAGAGTGCGCCGGTCCACCGGGTCGAGGTCGGGGTGGCCGTGCAGCACGAGCGCGCCGAAGACCTCACCGCCGGCGGAGACGGCCGCGACCCAGTCGTCGCCGTGCCGTGCGGCGTGGCCGCCGGCGCGGGTGGTGTCCGGGCCGCTCTCGGTGAACTCGACAGTGCCGCCGAGGACTTCGGAGAGCGCGGCGGCCACGTCGTGGACGCCTCCGCCGCGCAGGACGAGCTCGGTGAGGCGGTCGTGGACGTCGGAAGCCCGCTCGAGCACGCTGCTGTGGTCCTGGATGATCGCGTTGGCCCGCTCGAGATCGGCGAGCGCGGAGCGGGTCTCGGCGAGGAGGTTCGCGGTGTCGATGGCGACGGCCGCGTGCGCGGCGAAGGACGCGAGCAGCGCGACCTGTTCCCGCTCGAAGACTCTGGCGCGCCGGTCGGCGGCGAACAGGACGCCGATGACCTGGCTGCCGAGCATGAGCGGCACACCGAGGATGGCGACGAGCCCCTCGTCCCTGACCGCGGCGTCGATGGTCCTGGTGTGCTCGAAGCGGGCGTCGTCGAAGTAGCTGTCGGTGACATAGGGCCGGGCGGTCTGGGCCACGAGACCGCCGAGCCCCTCACCCATCCCAAGCCTCACCTGCTGGAAGCGGGCCGACACCGACCCTTCGGTGACCCGCATGTAGGTGTCGCCCGCGGCCGGGTCGTTGAGGCTGAGGTACGCGACCTCGGTGCCCAGCAGTGAGCGGGCGCGCTGCACGATCGCCCTGAGGACGGCGTCGAGGTCGCGCAGACCCGCGAGGTCGTGCGCGGTCTCGAAGAGGGCGGACAGCTCCGCCTCTCGGCGGCGGCGCCCCTCGAGCTCGGCACGCACGCGCAGGGCCAGCTGCTTGGCGTGCTCGAGCGCGGCCAGCTCCTCGGGCGCCGCACCGTCCGCGCGCGCGACCAGCAGCGGCCGGTCGTACGCCTCGGCGGCGGCGCCGCGGGCGAGGAGCTCCAGGTAGGGAGCTTGATCGTGGGACATGGACACAGGATTACCTGCCGTACGGGTGGTCGCACCAGCCCTGTGGACAACGATCCCTAGTGAGCCGTCCATCCGCCGTCGAGGGTCAGCGAGGTGCCGGTGATGAAGGAGGCGTGCGGCGAGCACAGGTAGAGGGCGGCGTCCGCGACCTCCTCCGGTTCGACCAGCCGCTTGATCGCGGAGTCCTTGAGCAGGACCTCGGTGAGGACCCGGTCCTCCGGGAGCGCGTGCGCGGCGGCCTGGTCGACGATCTGCTTCTCGACCAGTGGCGTGCGCACATATCCGGGGTTGACGCAGACGGACGTCACTCCGTGCGGCGCGCCTTCGAGGGCAGCCGTCTTGGAAAGACCTTCGAGGCCATGTTTGGCGGCCACATAGGCGGACTTGTAAGCCGAGGCCCGCAGCCCGTGCACGGACGAGATGTTGACGATGCGGCCCCAGCCCTGTGCGTACATGTGCGGCAGGGCGCCTCTGATCAGCCGGAACGGTGCTTCCAGCATCACTGTCAGGACGGTGTGGAAGACATCGGGCGGGAAGTCCTGGATGGGTCGGACCAGTTGCAGGCCGGCGTTGTTGACGAGGATGTCCGCGTCGGCCGCCGCCTCCTCGGCGGCGTCGAGGTCGGTGAGGTCGAGGACGTACGGCTCGACCGCACCGGCCAGGCTCTCGGCCGGCCCGGCGAGCGCGGCCAGGCCCTCGGCGTCCCGGTCGACGGCTCTGACCTTCGCGCCCGCGGCGGCGAGCCGGAGCGCGCACGCGCGGCCGATGCCGCCCGCGGCACCGGTGACGAGGGCGGTACGGCCGCCGAGATCGACGGAGACGGAAGAGGCCCCGGCTGCGGGGCCCGAGGTGCCGGGGGGTGTGCTGGGCGCGGTCATGTGGGGCACCCTAGGCAGCGATCACCCGGCTACCGATATGGTCCCCACCCATACTTCGCCCTCAGGTGGTGGGTTGGAACCATGCTGGTCCCTCCCTCAGGGCCTGGTTGATCCGGAAGATCGCGAACTCCTTGAGATCCGGCAGCGCGTCGACAGGGAACCAGCCCACCTCGAGGGACTCCTCGTCGTTGACGCGCGCTTCCGAGGCACCGCTCACGGCCCGGCAGCGCATGGTGATGTCCATGTACTGGCACACGTCGCCGTTGGGGTACGTGACGGGCCTGGGCAGTGCCTGCACGAGGGCGACCCGCTCGGCGACGCAGCGCACCGCGGTCTCCTCGTACACCTCACGCTCGGCCGTCATGGCCGGCTGTTCCCCCGGCTCCGGGATACCCCCGATGATCGACCAGTTGCCCGTGTCGGCGCGCATGCCGAGAAGCACCCGCCCCTCGTCGTCGAACACGACGGCGCTGACACCCGGGAGGTAGAGCAGCTGATGGCCGGCGGTGGCCCGGATGTCACGGATGAAGTCGGGAGTTGCCATGGTCAGGACCCTAACCGGCCAACGCCGGGTAGGCCCCGACGGCCTCTCGCCACCCCGCCGCCCGTCTCCCCCGGAGCACTTTTGACAGCACGACGGCCGACCCAACGCCCGTCTCTCCCAGAGCGCTGCCGGCAACACGACGGCCGACCCGCCCGTCTCCGCCGAGGCCTCCGCCTTCGCGGCGGCGGCCCCTCGTCAGCGCTTCGCCGGCTCCGCCGCAGCGTCCGTGCCGGAACCCTCGTCCACGGTCCGCCGCCGCTTCCGCACGGCGCCGGCGGCGACCGCACCCAGGCCGCCCGCCGCCAGCAGCACAAGGAGCAGCTCGGGCCATCCGCCGAGCCGTGTGGCGGGTGTGAGCGACGAGCGCAGCGGCACCTCGGCGACGAGCGCGCCCGGGGTGAACATCCCCGTCCTCTCGACGATCTCCCCGTCCGGCGTGATGACAGCGCTGACGCCGCTGGTGACGGGGACGACGACGGACCGGCTGTGCTCCACGGCCCGCACCCGCGACATCGCCAGCTGCTGGTAGGTCATCTCACTGCGCCCGAAGGTGGCGTTGTTGCTCGGCACCGAGATGAGCTGCGCCCCGTGGGTGACGGTGTCGCGCGCCGCGTCGTCGAACGCCGCCTCGAAGCACGTGACGAGGCCGACCTTCGTACCGGCCAGGTCGAAGACGCCGACCTCGTCCCCGGGCCCGAAGTCGCGGCGGACCCGGTCGACGTCGGAGTTGAAGATCCGCACGAGGGACCGCATCGGAATGTACTCGCCGAACGGCTGGACGTGGCGCTTGTCGTAGGTGTCCACGGGGCCACGGGCCGGATCCCACTCGATCAGGGTGTTGCGGAGCTTGCCGGTTTCCGGGGTGACCACGGCGCCGACGACGGTGGGCACGCCGATCGCCTCGACTGCCTCGTCGATGACCAGACGGGCGTCGGCGTTGCGGTAGGGGTCGAGGTCGGAGGAGTTCTCCGGCCACAGAACGAAGTCGGGCTTGGGCTCCTTGCCCGCCTCGACGTCCTTGGCGAGCTGCTCGGTGCGGCGGGCGTGGTTGTCGAGGACGGCCCGGCGCTGGGCGTTGAAGTCAAGACCGAGGCGGGGGACGTTGCCCTGGATGACGGCGACGGTCGCCGTGCCGTCCTCGGCGGAGTCGTCGACGAGGGGCCGGGCGGCGAGGGCGGCGGCCATGGGCACGAGCAGGGCGAGGAGCGCCGCGGCGGCCGCGCCGCGCGGCAGCGGGCGGGCGCGCCGGAAGGCCATCGCCTGCCGCCCGGTCTCGTAGAGGCCGAAGCCGCAGAGCACCACCGCGAAGCCGAGCACGGGGGTGCCTCCGACGGCCGCGAGCGGCAGGAAGAACCCGTCGGCCTGACCAAAGGCGATCTTGCCCCAGGGGAAGCCGCCGAAGGGCACCCGGGCGCGGGCCGCTTCGCCGGCGATCCAGACGGCCGCGGCCCACACCGGCCAGGCAGGCAGGCGGGAGACGGCGGAGATCCCCATGCAGGACAGGGCGACGAACAGTGCCTCCGCGGCGACCAGGGCCAGCCATGGCCCGGGGCCGACCTCCTCGCCCGTCCAGACCAGCAGCGGCAGCAGGAAGCCGAGGCCGGCCAGGTAGCCCAGCCCGAAGCCCACCCGCAGTCGGCGTCCCCGCAGGGCCCAGCCGAGGAGGGCGAACGCAGGGAAGGCGAGCCACCACAGTGGACGCGGAGGGAAGCTCGCGAAGAGGAGTACGCCACCGAGCGCGGCGGCGCCCGGGCGGGCGAGGCGCCGCAGCGGCCGGGTTGCGGCGGGGGCGGGCCTGGGGGCGTCGACGGATGTCATGGTGGCGCTCACCTGGCGGATTCTACGGCGGGGGTCTGTGAGCGGCGCAGCCGCGCCGATCATCCCCGCCGGCACCGCCCCCACGTCCTGTCGACGCCGTCAGGCCTTGCCGGCCCCGTCCGTCTCCATGTGACTGAGCCTGGCCCGGATGACCCGTACCGCGGCTTCCGCGTCGTCGACGGTGACCGTGAACTTACCGCCGTCGCCGAGGGTGACCACGAGGCCTTCGCCGCGCCGCACGACCACCGCGGTGCCCTGCTCCGGGCGCCAGCGGCAGCCCCAGCCGCCCCACTGCCGGGGCGTCACCCTGGGGGCGAACTCGGCGCTGACCATCTGGGTGAGGGGGATGTGCCGCCGCGGCACTCCGATGTGGCCGCACCGCACGTCCAGCGCGTTCTTGTCGACCTTGACCGTCACGTGCACGAAGGCGAGCGTGCCGTAGAGGATCATCAGACCGGCCGCGACGCATCCGATCACCGCCATCAGCAGCGCGGCGACGCCCGTGGTCCATGTGGCGCCGACTGCCAGTTTGACGCCGAGCGCCAGACAGGCCGCACCCGCCACCGCGAGGACCCACTGCATACGGTTGGTCGCCCGGCCGGTCCAGACCTCTGGGAGGGGCTCCGAGCTGCGCCCCTCGTGGCGGAAGTGGTGCCTCATGTCTAGGACAGTACCCAGCATCCGCAGAACGAGCACTGCTGCGCCCGGTCGGTCGAACCGGGCGAAAACGACCGCGTCGCGGGTCAGCGCACCGGGGTCGCGGTCGGCAGCAGCCGGCCCTCGGCGTAGTTCAGCGCCTCCGCCGGAAGGGTGGATTCCGTACCGCTCAGCAGGACCGTCAGGCCGCTGCTCGGCACCGCGTCGGGTGCGGGCGACAGCCCGATCCTGCGCAGCGCCTGGGCGACCACGGCGCCGGCGGAGCCGTGCAGAACGACGGGCGGCAGGTCGGACGGGCGGTCGGGCTGTGCGACCGCGGCCCGGATGCGCTCGGCGACCAGTTCGTAGTGGGTGCAGCCCAGGACGACGGCCAGCACGTCGCGCGGCGTGAGCGCGGCAGCCGCGGCCACCGCACGGTCGATCGCGCTCTCGTCCGCCTGCTCCACGGCGTCGGCGAGGCCGGGGCAGGGAACTTCGGTCACGTCGACGGAGCCGGCGAACTCCTCGATGAGGCCGCGCTGATAGGGGCTGCCCGTGGTCCCCGGGGTGGCCCAGATGGCGACCGGGCCGCCGCCGGCGGCGGCCGGCTTGATCGCCGGGACGGTCCCGATCACCGGAAGCACCGGCTCCAGCTCCGCCCGCAGCGCGGGCAGCGTGTGCACGGACGCCGTGTTGCAAGCGACGATCAGCGCGTCGGGGCGGTGCGCGGCTGCCGCGCGGGCCACGGCCAGTGCGCGCTCGGTGAGGTCGTCGGGCGTACGCGGGCCCCAGGGCATGCCGTCGGGGTCACAGGAGAGAACCAGATCGGCGTCGGGCCGCAGTCGGCGTACCGCGGCCGCCGCCGGGAGCAGTCCGATACCGGAGTCCATGAGCGCGATCTTCACCCGGTCACCATAGTCGACCGCGGCCACGGCCCGTCCGGCGTGGTGCAGACTGCGGCAGATGAGCGCCCTTGCCTGGATCGCCGTGGGATCACTGACCGCCTGGGGATGGCTGCTGCTGGGCCAGGGCCTGTTCTGGCGGACCGACCAGCGTCTGCCGCACGGTGGCGCCTCTACTCAGCCGCACCCCGACGCCCCCACACACCCGCACCGCCACGCCCCCGAACACCCGCACCACCGCGTCCCCGCACACCCGCACCGCCACGCCCCCGCGCACTGGCCGGATGTCGCCGTGGTGGTGCCGGCCCGCGACGAGGCCGACGTGCTGCCGCTGAGCCTGCCCTCCCTGCTCACCCAGGACTACCCGGGGCGTGCGGAGATCGTCCTCGTCGACGACAACAGCACGGACGGAACCGGGGAGCTGGCCCGGTCGCTCGCCGGACGGCTCGGGGGCCTGCCCCTGCAGGTCGTGACACCGGGCGAGCCGGAGCACGGCTGGACCGGGAAGCTGTGGGCGCTGCGGCACGGCATGGCCGTCGCGAGGACGGGCGAGCCGGAGTATCTGCTGCTGACCGACGCCGACATCGCTCATGAGCCGGAGAGTCTGCGCGAGTTGGTCGCCGCCGCGCGGACCGGGGACCTGGATCTGGTGTCGCAGATGGCGCGGCTGCGCGTGGCGAGCGGCTGGGAACGGCTGGTGGTGCCGGCGTTCGTCTACTTCTTCTCCCAGCTCTATCCGTTCCGGTGGGTCAACAGGCCGGGCGGGAGGACCGCGGCCGCGGCAGGTGGCTGTGTCCTGCTGCGCGCCGAGACCGCGGCGCGGGCGGACGTCCCCCACTCGATCCGCCACGCGGTGATCGACGACGTCTCCCTGGCGCGCGCCGTGCGCCGTGCGGGTGGCAGGATCTGGCTCGGGCTCGCAGACCGGGTGGACAGCGTGCGTCCCTATCCACGGCTCGCGGACCTGTGGCGGATGGTGTCGCGCAGCGCCTACGCGCAACTGCGGCACAGTCCGACGCTGCTGGCCGGGACCGTGGCCGGGCTGGCGCTGGTGTATCTCGCTCCACCGGGGGCGCTGTGCGCGGGGCTGATGGCGCATGACCCGGCGGCCGCGTGGGCGGGAGGTCTGGCGTGGGCCGTGATGACCGGGACGTACCTGCCGATGCTCCGTTACTACCGGCAGTCGCCCCTGCTGGCGCTCACGCTCCCGTTCACCGCCCTGCTCTACCTCCTGATGACGGTGGACTCCGCGGTGCAGCACCACCGGGGGCGGGGCGCGGCCTGGAAGGGGCGTACGTACGCCCGACCGGAGACCGCGCCCGACCAGTGAGGACTATTTACGACCGGGGGTCCAGTTCATGCCCCAGCCGTAGGCGTAATCGATGGTGCGCTGGGGACTGACGCCGCGTTCGGGGACCAGGAAGCGGGCCTCCCGCTGGACGACCAGGTCCGAGCCGGTGTTGGTGATGAGGGCGAGGGCGCAGACCGTGGAGGGCACGGTGCACTCGCCGAGGGAGAAGTCGACGGCCGCGCCGTGCTGGGGCTGGAGGGTCACCGTCGCGTCGAGGTCGGCGAAGCTGCGGGCGCCTTCGTAGATGGTCACGAAGATGACGACGCGGCGGATGTCCTGCCGGTGGTCGAGGTTGACGGTGAGGTTCTCACCCGGGGTGCCGCCGGTGCGGTCGTCACCGTCGAGGTGGATGTACGGGGGCCGGTCCAGCGCTCCGAAGGCGTTGCCGAGGGCTTGGACAACTCCCTTGCGACCGTCGGAGAGTTCGTACAGGGCGCACAGGTCGAGGTCGAGGTCGCCGTGCATCGCGACGGCGCGGCCCAGCTTGGCGCCCCAGCCCTGGAACTGCTTGCGCACCTGCCAGCTGAGGTTGACGCGCAACGCGCCGGAGGTGCCCCCCTGCTTGGTGAGGGAGACGCTCGGCGTCTCCTTGGTCAGCGTCACCTTGGTGAGACGCACCGGAGCCGCCGGCGCGGCAGGCGGTGCGGGCGGCGGAGGCGGCACGACGGCAGCGGGGGCCGGGGCGACGGGGGCGGCAGCCGGGGCCGGGGCGGCTGC
Source organism: Streptomyces sp. NPDC006283 (assembly GCF_040613325.1). Taxonomy (NCBI): domain Bacteria; kingdom Bacillati; phylum Actinomycetota; class Actinomycetes; order Kitasatosporales; family Streptomycetaceae; genus Streptomyces; species Streptomyces sp. NPDC006283. The sequence goes on from NZ_JBEXRZ010000004.1 coordinate 72,725, forward strand.
GGCCTGCTGAGGTTCGTCGACCGTGATGCCGAAGTCCGTGGCGAGGCCCTCCAGTCCGGTCCCGTAGCCCTGGCCCACCGCGCGGAACTTCCACGCTCCCTGGCGGCGGTAGAGCTCGCCGAGCACGAAGGCGGTCTCGACGGTGGCGTCCTGACTGTCGTACCTGGCGATCTCGGCGCCGGACCCGGCGTCGAGCACCCTGATGTGCAGGCCCGGGACCTGCCCGAAGGCGCCCCCGTCGGCCGAGGCGGCGAGCACGACCCGCTCGATCTCGCCCTCGACCCGGTCGAGGTCGACCGCGACGACGTCGGTCACGGCGTCCGCGCCGGTGCGTTTGCCTTCGTGCCGTACGGCACCGGAGGCGTGCGACGGCTGGTTGTAGAACACGAAGTCGCTGTCCGACCGGACCTTGCCGGACGCAAGGAGGAGGGCCGACGCGTCGACGTCCGGCACCCCCGGACCCCCGCGCCACCCCAACTCGATCCGGACGCGCTGCGCCTGCACCGGAGTATTGGCTCCCTTAAGCATGGACATGCTCGCCCCCATCGCGATTCGGTGCGCCCGGAAACTCATTCATCGTCAACCTATTCGGCATACGTCCCCCACAGGTGGGCCGACCCGTCGGTAACCCTCTCTCAGCTTGCCCTTTACACGATCTCGAGACGTCAGGGAGTCCGTTTTTCCCAAGTTCGCTCACATTGGCGATCCCTAGTCACTCACAGCAGCCAAAACAACCCTCTTATCGGACTCCCCAACCGGCACATCGTGGGCTTAACTTATGTGCCATGACCTCCCCCCGCGCCACCTACGGCGGCGGTTACTACTCCGCGCCGGCGTTTCCCGACACCCCCATCTACGACTCCCTGGTCGCGGAGCGGGGCACCCCTCAGATCGCCCCGATCCGAGTCCCTGCCGCCTACGACACCGGCAACAGCTATCTGCCGGCGCTGCCCTCGGCGCTTCCCGCCCTCCCGGCGGCTCCCTCCCCTTCCGCTCCCGCCTACGGATATCCGCAGCAGATGCACCAGCCCGTGCCGCTGCAGCAGGCGCCGGCGCCGTACATCCCGCAGCAGGCCGCTCCCCGCGGCTATCCCGGCCAGCAGTACCAGCAGCCCCAGCCGCAAAGGCCGGCCGCGACGGGGTACGAGGCCATGCGGCCGGCGGCGGCGCGTCCCGCTCCGACTCCCGCCCCCTACGAGGATCCGTACAACCGCCCGTACCAGGGCCGGGGGTACTGAGAGCGGGCGGCCCGTCCCAAGAGCGCTCCTTGCGCGGGGGATGCGGCCGGGCCGCCGGCTCGATCCGCTCGGCGGCCGAGGACGCCGAAGTCCAAAATGCCGAGCACGTTCCATCGCTCGTTTCCTCGCTTGTTCCATGATCACGCAGAGCGACCGCCGGGTCGGCTCCGTGCGTGGCCGACCATGCCGCTCACCCGATACGGGACGCGCTTCGACGCGCGGGAACCGATCGCGGTGGCAGACTCGTTGGACACATCGCGGAGACTGCTGCCGGGGGTGACGTTCCTCTCTCTTCGCGCCACCCGGGCGTATGCCGTGCCGTATCGGGCTATCACGGACGCGGAAGGGGGTGCGGACAGTGCGCGCAGCAATGGGTCTTTGGCGCTGGCGCCACAATCCCCTGCGTCGTACGACCGATCTGTTCGAGGCATGGCTGGCGCTGGCCGCCGCCGTGCTCATCGTCACGGCCGGGCCCGCCGTCGGATGGATCACCGGCGCGCTGACGGAGGAGTCGTTGCGTCAGTCGGTCCGTGTGCAGCGCCTGCAGCGCCATGCCACCACCGCCACCGTGGTCGGGGCCGCGTCCGCCCCGCGGCCTGTCGCTTTCGACACCGAGGCCGCGGTCAACGAGGAACGCAGAGCGGTCAGGGCGAAGTGGGCCGCCCCTGACGGAAGTACACGCACCGGCACGGTTCCCACCGCCCTGCGGACCGCGAGCCCCGGCGACACGTTCTCCCTGTGGACGGACGATTCCGGCCGAATAGTTCCCCGCCCCATGGACATGGCCACGGTCGAGGTCCATGCCGCACTCGCGGGTGTCGGTGCCTCGATGGCCTGGGGTGTGCTCGTCGAATGCGCCAGAAGACTGGTGCTGTGGCGGCTCGTGCGCCACCGACACGCCGCGCTGGACCGGGCCTGGGCCGCCGCGGGTCCGGACTGGGGACGGACCGGCGCGGGAAGCTGACCTGCCACATCCCGTCAACTCCCACGGGCCGCGCGCGCTACGGTGGTGCGACCCCTTCGGGGCCAGGCCTGTCCGGCCGTGATGCCGGACGGATACTGGGGGCGGCGTCCCCCTCAGCGACGCGACGGTGCACGGATTCACGAGGTGGGGGCAAGGCAGCACGATGGCACAGGGCACGGTCCAGGTGACGCACACCGGCACATCGCGGTGGCGGCGCCGCACAGGCGAGTACGCCTCCCTCGCCGCTGCTCTCGAGGCCGCCGGCGACGGCGACATCCTCACCGTGGCCCCCGGCACCTACCGCGAGAATCTCGTGGTCCAGCGCGCGGTCACCCTGCGCGGACCGGAGGGGGCGGTCGGATCGGTGCGCATCGCCCCGGTCGACGGTGTGCCGCTGACCGTGCGCGCCTCCGCCGTCGTGCGGGACCTGCATGTGGAGGGCCAGGACTCGGCCGCTCCCGCACTGCTCGTCGAGGACGGCACACCCGAGCTTGTGGACCTGCGGATCGTCACCCGCTCCGCCGTCGGCCTCGAAGTGCGCGGCGGCGCCCGGCCCACGGTCCGCCGTTGCACCGTCGACAATCCGGCGGGCGTCGGGATCGGCGTACTGGAGGGCGCGGGAGGCGTGTTCGAGGAGTGCGAGGTGGTGGCGGCCGGCCAGTCCGGCGTTTCCGTGCACGGTGGTGCGCACCCTCGGCTGGAACGCTGCCGGGTGCACCACGCCTCGGGCGCCGGCCTGACCGTCACCGGCGAGGGCAGCGGCCTGGAGGCCGTCGGCTGCGAGGTGTACGAGATCAAGGGCACCGGTGTCCAGATCGCCTCGCGCGCCGCGGCCCACCTCACCGACTCCTCGGTGCACCGCACTTCGGCCGACGGCATCACCCTCGACACGGACGCGGTGCTCACGCTCTCGGACTGCGACATCCACGACGTCCCGGAGAACGCCATCGACCTGCGCTCCCGGTCGGTGCTGACCCTGACCCGCTCCACGGTGCGACGCTTCGGGCGCAACGGCCTGTCCGTGTGGGACCCGGGAACCCGCGTGGACGCCAACCAGTGCGAGATCCACGACAGTACGGGCGACTACCCGGCGGTCTGGGTCAGCGACGGCGCGACAGCCGTGCTGGACGCGTGCCGCGTCCACGACGTGCCCGACGCGCTGTTCGTCCTGGACCGCGGCTCGCGCGTGGACGTCGTCGACAGCGACCTCTCGCAGGTCCGCAACACGGCGGTGTCGGTGAGCGACGGCGCGACGGCGCAGCTCGACGACTGCCGCATCCGTGAGGTCTCCACCGGTGCCTGGTTCCGTGACCACGGCAGCGGCGGCACGCTGAACGGCTGCACCGTCGACGCCGCCCAGACCGGCGTGATCGTCACCAAGGGCGCCGACCCCTTGATCGAGCGCTGCACCGTCACGTCGCCTGCGGAAGCCGGCTTCTATGTGTCGGCGGAGGGCCGCGGCACGTTCCGCGGTTGCCGGGTCACCGGCAGCGGTGGTTACGGCTTCCACGTGATGGAGGGGTGTCGTACGACGCTGAGCCGCTGCCGCACCGAGCGCTGCTCCCGAGGCGGTTACGAGTTCGGCGAGGAGGAAGGCCCGGTCGTCGAGGACTGCACCAGCGACGAGAGCGGGGTCGCGCGTCAGGGCGCGGAGGCGGCGCCGGCCGTGATGACGGCGACCAGGTCGCCCGGTCTGCTGACGGCCGTCCCTGCGCAGAGCGCCCCGCCCGTGTCCCCGGTCCCGCAGGACGTGCCGGCGGAACCGGCGCGCGACTCCGGCGCCGTGCTCGGCGAACTGGACGCGCTGGTGGGACTGGACAGCGTCAAACGTGAGGTCCGTACGCTCACGAACATGATCGAGGTGGGCCGGCGCCGGCAGGAGGCGGGGCTCAAGGCGGCCTCTGTCCGCCGCCATCTGGTCTTCACCGGCTCGCCCGGCACGGGCAAGACGACGGTCGCCCGGCTGTACGGCGAGATCCTCGCCTCCCTCGGTGTCCTGGAGCGCGGCCATCTCGTCGAGGTCTCCCGTGTGGATCTGGTCGGCGAGCACATCGGCTCCACCGCGATCCGCACCCAGGAGGCGTTCGACCGGGCGCGCGGCGGTGTGCTGTTCATCGACGAGGCGTACGCGCTGTCGCCGGAGGACTCCGGCCGGGACTTCGGCAAGGAGGCCATCGACACGCTGGTGAAGCTGATGGAGGACCACCGGGACGCCGTCGTGGTCATCGTGGCCGGGTACACGGCGGAGATGGAGCGCTTCCTCGCGGTCAACCCGGGTGTGGCGTCCCGTTTCTCACGGACCATCACCTTCAGCGACTACGACCCCGAGGAGCTCCTGCGGATCGTCGAGCAGCAGGCGGAGGAGCACGAGTACCGGCTCGCCGAGGGCACCCCGGAGGCGCTGCTGAAGTACTTCACCGCACTGCCCAAGGGTCCCGCCTTCGGCAACGGCCGCACCGCGCGCCAGACGTTCGAGTCGATGGTGGAGCGGCATGCCGGGCGGGTCGCCGAGCTCGCGGAGGTGAGCACCGACGACCTCACCCTGCTCTACTCGGACGACCTGCCGGAACTGCCCTGAGTCTGCCGGGGAACGACCGGCGTGAGCCTCTCGAGCAGCTCTGCTCGCTCCTTGGCGAACAGCGGGTCGGCCTGGTAGTCGGAGTGCCCGAGGATCGGCTCCGGAAGCGGGTACCGCTCCGAACGCCCGTACACGACGGGATCCTTGAGCGCCTCTCGGTCGACATCGGCCGGGTCCTCGCAGCCACCGCCGTCCCGCACGCGCTCCGAGGCGATCAGCATGGGCCCGCCGATCGGGTCCGTGCGCCGCCACAGGTTGCGCCAGCAGTCGAGTTCGCCGCTGAGTTGCAGCAGGGCCCTGGGCCCGAAGTAGGCGGGGAACCAGCGGCCGTAGAGGCGTTCCAGAGGCGACCCGTACGTCAGGAGGGCCACCCGTTTGCGCGTGGCGGCGGGCAGCTGCCACACGGCGGCCGCGGCCAGCACGCTGCCCTGTGAGTGGCCCGAGATCACGAGCCGGCCGCCGGTGCGCGCGGTCCAAGTGCACATGCGCCAGGTCAGGTCGGGGACGGCCCGCTCGGCGTAGCAGGGCGGCGCGAAGGGGTGCGCGGCCCGCGGCCAGAAGGTACCCACGTCCCAGAGGATGCCGATGGTGCGGCGTGCGGAGGCGTCGCGATAGGCGCGGCGGCCCATGGTGACGAACAGTATGAAGCCGAAGCCGACCAGCCAGGATCCCAGCGCCTGAGCGGTCTCGGCGGCGGACTCCGCGGGGCCGCCGTCACCGAACGACCGTCCCGGCACCTCGCCGCTCAGCCACGCGCCGCCGACGGCCCCCGCTCCGAGCAGCAGTGTGGCGCCCGAGACCACACCGACGATCAGCGGCGCGACATCGGTGAGGGCGGCGCGGGCGCGGGTTCCCGCGATCCGCCGCGTGCGGACGACGTCGCGGCTGCCTTCGCCGGGCTCCCCGTCGAAGTACTCGGCCTCGACGGTCGGAGCGAGGCGGCGGGCGGCGATCCAGGTCCGTACGGCCAGCACCAGGGCGGGAATCAGCAGGACGACGAGCAGCCCGGGAATGACCGATGCCTGCCAGCTGAGCAGCACCGGGGGCCCGGGGATGGTCCCCTCCCCGTCCATGCCGGGGGTGCCGGGCCCGTCGAGCCAGTCGGCGACGCGCTGGGCGACCCCGCCGGTCATCACCCCGCCCAGGGCGCAGGCGAGCATGGCGACGGCCGGCCCGCCGAGTCCGTGCAGCACGGTGCGCGGATGGCGGGCGTGGCGGTGCAGTATCCGGGCGGTGACGGCGAGGGCGACGACGAGGCCGCCCTGGGCGAGGACGATGACGCGGAAGGTGACGTCGCCGGGAAGGGTGGCGCTCGAGGCCCAGCCGGGCCGCGACCACGAGGCGTAGAGCAGAGCCAGGACGAGCAGCACCAGGGCGGCGCCCGGCAGCAGGCGGACGGCGGCGCGGTCGAGGCGTGCGTCGATCCGCCGCTCGCTGCGGCCGCGGCGGAAGACCACCCACAGCACGGCCGCCGCTCCGACGACGAGGGCGGCTTCGAGGAGCACGCCGCAGATCTTCAGGAGGGTGTCGTCGGCGGCCCGGTCGTGACGGGCGGCGGCGCCGGCGACCGCGGCGGCGACGGTGAGGAGGCCGGCAGCGGTGTGGGCGGCGCGCAGCCGGGCGACGAGCCGGCGGCCGTACCAGAAGCCGGGCCTGCCGAGAGCGGGCCGTACGCGCGGCTTCGGCGGCTCGGTGGCGTCGGGACCGCAGCTCAACTGCCCGAAGTCGTCCCGGCCGTCCGGTTCGCCGGTCTCGCGGTCTGCGGCCTCGTCCTCGCCCCCGTCCGTGCCAACCGCCTCGTCCTCGCCCCCGTCCGTGTCGGCGTCCGCGTGGACGTCCACGACCACCGAGTCGTCGCCGGTCGGCGGACGATGGGACTCGTACGCGCTCCAGGTCCGCTTGGAGAGGTACCAGAGCAGCCCGACCAGCGCCGCCGGGATCACCGCGGCGAGCGCCAGGCGCCTCCCCGGCTGCGACCACCAGCCCCCCTGGGCGCTCGACATGAAGCCGAGCCAGGACCGCTCGCCGCTGCACTGCCGGGACCCGGCGCACTGCCAAGCGAGCAGGTCGAGCGCGACTTCGCAGGCCGCGGCTGTGAGGAGCACGGTCAGACTGAGCGCGACCAGCCGCACCAGCGCCCCGTAGAGCCGTGTGGTCCGGCGCCTGCCCCTGGCCCTGGGCCGCATCCAGTGCGCGAGGTTGACGACCATGAACGGCAGCAAAAGCAGCCACAGAGCACGGGCGCCGTTGCCCGAGGTGAGGTTGGACCAGCAGTACGCCTCCGGGATCGGCCGGTCCCGGTACTCCTGCGGGCGGCTCTCGGCCTCCGCGTCGTCGGTGCGGCGGTACACGGCGGCCTTCTCGTCACCGGTTATCCGCACCGTACGGGGATCCTTGAGCATGTCCTGCGGGGTGGCTCCGCCGACGCCGTGAACGAGCAGTTCGAGCGCGGGCCCGCCGCTTCGCGGCGCCGGGGTGTCAGGGGACACAGCGGGGACTCCCTCTCTCGGGACCCGTTACCGATCGGGAATCGGCCGGGAGGCGGTTCGTGACCAGAATTGCGGATCATGGCGGTTCGCGGCACTGCCCACACGGAATCTCCCCGAGCCCGCCCGGCAATACGCGTGCGAGGATGAGAAGCCTTGGCCACCAGGGCTGTACGGCGGCCTGGACGGCCGACGACAAACAAGGAAGGACCGGCCCGAGCGGTGAGCGACAACCAGAACCTCCTCGCGGAGCAGCGGCGTGCTCTGATCCTCGACGAGGTCCGCAGGCGCGGCGGGGTCCGGGTCAACGAACTCACCCGCAGGCTCAACGTCTCGGACATGACCGTGCGCCGGGACCTGGACGCCCTCGCACGCCAGGGCGTGATCGAGAAGGTGCACGGCGGGGCGGTGCCGGTGGTCGAGGCGAGCACGCACGAGCCGGGGTTCGAGGCCAAGTCGGCGCTGGAGCTGAGCGCCAAGGAGGACATCGCGCGGGCGGCGGCCCGGCTGGCGGTGCCCGGCAGTGCGATCGCCCTGTCCGGCGGCACGACGACATACGCCCTCGCGCACCATCTGCTGGAGGTGCCGGACCTCACGGTCGTCACCAACTCGGTGCGGGTGGCCGACGTGTTCCACACGGCGCAGCGGGCCGGCGCGCCGGGCGGTCGGCGTCCCGGGGCCGCGACGGTGGTCCTCACCGGAGGGGTACGCACACCGTCGGACTCGCTCGTGGGACCGGTCGCGGACCAGGCGATCCGCTCGCTCCATTTTGATGTCCTCTTCATCGGTGTGCACGGCATCTCGGTGGAGGCCGGCCTGTCCACGCCGAATCTGGCGGAGGCCGAGACCAACCGCCATCTGGTGCAGGCCGCGCGCCGTGTGGTGGTGGTCGCCGACCACACCAAGTGGGGCACGGTGGGCCTCAGTTCGTTCGCCGAGCTCGCCGAGGTGGACACCCTGGTCACGGACTCGGGTCTGCCGGCCGCGGCCCGTGAGGAGATCGCGGAGCATCTGGCCGGTGTCGTGGTGGCGGGCGGACCGGAAGCCGTGGACGGCCAGGCGTGAGTGCGTTCCGTATCGGCAGGGTCACGGCCCTGCCGGCCGAGGAGTGCTGGCGGCGGGTCACCGACTGGCCGGCGCACGGGTCTCAGGTGCCACTGACCACGATCTCGGTGACGACGCCCCCGCGGAGCACCGGTGTGGGCACGGTGGTCGTGGCACGCAGCGCGCTGGGCGGGTTCGGTTTCGACGATCCGATGGAGGTCGTGCTCTGGGAGCCGCCCTCGCCCGGCCGGCCGGGCCGCTGTCGACTGGAGAAACGCGGCCGCGTGATCACCGGCTGGGCCGAGATCACGGTGCACGCGAAGGGCTCCGGCTCGGTGGTGCTCTGGGTGGAGGAGCTGCGGCTACCGCTGGTGCCCAGGGTGTTCGACCCGCTGGTCGCGCGGGTGGGCAGGCGGGTGTTCGGCCGCGCACTGGGCGGCCTCCTCGGCACGGGATCCGCCCGCTGAGGGGCGGACATCGAGCCGCACCACGACTATGGTTGCGGGCCCGCCCCTCGCCCGCCGCTGGAGGTACGATCCCATGGCACGTCAACTCCGCCGCGTAGAGCTGGAGTTCGTCGAGAGCGCCCCGCTGCGCCTGGTCTTCTCCGCGCAGGTCACCGCGTCGCCGAAGGCACTGTACGCGGCACTCGCCGACGATGTCTCCGGCTGGCCGGGCTGGTTCACCGCCGTGACCGCGGCACGGTCCACCGACGCGGGCGCGGGCCGGGAGATCCGGTTGAAGGGTGGCACCGTGTTCACGGAGACAGTCCTGGCCAGGGAGCCGGACACCCGCTACGCATACCGTGTGGACCAGACGAACGCCCCTGGTCTGCGGGCCCTGTTGGAGGAGTGGCGGATCACTCCGACGGCGACGGGCGCCCGGGTGCAGTGGACGTTCGCCGCGGACGGGCCGGCGCCGCTGCGGATCGCGCTGCGGCTCGGCCGACCTGGTCTCGGCCGCGCCTTCAGGGACGCCGTTCGCAACCTCGACCGCAAACTGACCCGCTCCGCCGGCTTCTGACGTCCGGCGGGGTGGACACACCGCCAAGGCAGGGGCCGGCGGCAGCGTCAGCAGGGCCAGTCGCCGGTGGCGAGGAAGTGCTCGATCGCCGCCGTGTACGGCCGGACGTCGAGCCCTTGCTCGGCGAGCCAGTCGTCGGAGTAGTACTTGTCGAGGTAGCGGTCGCCCGGGTCGCAGATCAGGGTGACCACGCTGCCCCTCTCCCCCACGGCCACCATCTCGGCCACGATCTTCAGCGCGCTCCACAGTCCGGTGCCGGTCGAGCCGCCCGCCTTGCGTCCGATGGCGCCTTCGAGGGCCCGGACGGCGGCGACGCTCGCGGCGTCGGGCACCTTCATCATCCGGTCGATCGCGCCCGGCACGAAGCTCGGCTCCATACGGGGCCGGCCGATGCCCTCGATACGCGAGCCGCAGTCGCTGGCGGCGTGCGGGTCGCCGTGCGTCCAGCCGTCGAAGAAGCAGGAGTTCTCCGGGTCGGGGACGCAGATGCGGGTGTCGTACTGCATGTAGTGCACATAGCGGGCGATGGTCGCCGAGGTGCCCCCGGTGCCCGCCGTGGCAACGATCCAGGTGGGCTCCGGATAGCGCTCGAGGCGCAACTGCTGGTAGATCGACTCGGCGATGTTGTTGTTGCCGCGCCAGTCGGTGGCCCGCTCGGCGTAGGTGAACTGGTCCATGTAGTGGCCGCCGGTCCGGTCGGCGAGCGCCGCGGACTCCTCGTACATCTTCCGGGAGTCGTCGACGAAGTGGCACCGGCCGCCGTGGAACTCGATCAGCCGGATCTTCTCGGCGCTCGTGGTGCGTGGCATGACGGCAACGAAGGGGACGCCGATCAGTTTCGCGAAGTACGCCTCGGACACGGCGGTCGAACCGCTGGACGCTTCGATGACGGGCTTGCCGGGTCTGATCCAGCCGTTGCACAGGCCGTACAGGAACAGCGAGCGGGCGAGCCGGTGCTTGAGACTGCCGGTGGGGTGGGTGGACTCGTCCTTGAGGTAGAGGTCGATCCCCCACTCCTCCGGCAGCGGGAAGCGCAACAGGTGGGTGTCGGCAGAGCGGTTGGCGTCGGCCTGGACCTTGCGTACGGCCTCTTTGAGCCATGCCCGGTAGTGCGGATCGCTGCGGTCCACGTCGGCGGTCGCCACCGCCCGGCCCGGTGCGGTCCGGTCCGCCGTGCTGTCCATTGCGTTCCCTTCGTCGTGCAACTCTGCCGCCACTTTCAACAGTAAGCCCCTCACCTGCGTAAACGTTCGCTTTGGGTATCCATAGGCGTCGCTTGTGGCGGAGCGGCGACAGGCGTACTGGCATGTGCGGCGCGAGTTGTGCACACTTCCAGGAGAGTCGCTGCGAAGGGGGCGGACACGATGGCCATGGCAGAGCCCGATTTCAGCGCCACGGGTGTGCGGATCGAGCGCTGGCCCCGCTCGCTCACCCGGGCCGGGCAGGTGCTGATCAAGGACGGCAGGCTGGCGCTGATGACCAGTTACGGCCGCGTCATCGAGAGCGCGCCCGTGCGGGCGGTGACCGCGGGCAGGCCGTGGTTCGCCGGCGACGACAGCACGGTGGCGACGCTGAACGGCAAGCGGTACCGCCTGACGATGGGCCAGCGCAGCCGGCGGCCCGAAGGGCGCGCACTGGCCGGGCGATTCCTGGAAGCGGTGCGCGGAGCGGGCGGCTCGGAGCACTGAGGACGCGCGTACGGGCCCTGTGAGTTGCGGGGCATGGGGCGATGGTTCACGCTGGTTCCACATCACTCAGGGTTCACCGGCGGTCACGCTGAGATCCAGCCCCGCCGGTCTGATCAGCAGGTCGGCCGACTGCTGGATCGCATTTCTCGTCTTCTTCCGGACTATTTCGGGGAGTCGCAGCCGTGATCAGCCAGCCAAGCAGGCACTGCACGGTGGAGCTCCAGGCCCTGCCGTCGCGGATCGGTCAGGTCCGCAGAATCATCTCGGCGCAACTGCGCTACTGGCATCTCGATCCTCTGATCGACCATGCCGCGCTGGGCGTCACCGAGTTGCTGACCAATGTCCACCGTCATGCCCAGCCGGACAAGATGTGCACCGTGGACGTCGAGCTGCTGCTCGACCGGCTCACGGTCTCCGTCCACGACCACGACCCGCGACTGCCGACCGTGCGCGACCCGGGCATGGCCTCCACATCCGGGCGCGGACTCGCGCTGGTGGCGGCCATGAGCGAGAGCTGGGGCGTTCGGCCCCAGGGCGACACGGGCAAGGTCGTCTGGTTCACGCTTCCCGCCTCGGCGTCCCCCGTCACGCTGCCCGCATACCGGGCGGTGTACGGAGCGACGACCATCGGCCCCTTTTCCGCCACCCAGGAGGCCGAGGCCGTGCTGGTCGTGCCGGAGACGGAACCGGCTTCCGCCCGGTCGGCCGTCGCCGGCTGACCGGGCGGGCGCGGCCCGTCTCCTGGTGCCCCGCCACGCCGCCACGAGCGGCGAGCGAGGTCATGCCACGCCGTCCCGGGCCAGGCGGCCGAACTGCTCGTCGAGGACGGACAACCGACGCCAGTACTCCTCCTCGTCGATCTCGCCCGCCGCGAAGCGGCGGCCCAGTACGGCGATCGGCGAACTCTCCGGGATCGCCGGGCGGGCCTCCTGCCCGTGGACGGGGCGGCCGCGCCGAAGACCGGTGCGGCGCAGGGCGGTGACGACGCCGATGACGACGACCGCCCAGATCAGCGGAAAGAACAGGATCCACGGGCCGGGCCCGTCGTAGGCCAGTGCGTTCATCTCGGCTCAACTCCTCGGTGACGTCGGTCTTGCTGTCCCTTGTCGCTGTCGAGACTCCCGCCGGCAGGGGGTGCGAGTCGTCGTACGGGCAGCGGCAGTGCGCCTACCACCCGGGGAGTACGCCCGGCGAGCGAGGATGCTTCCGCTGGATTCTGTACCTACTGGTATGTACAGTCATGTCATGAGCACTCCGGAGCGGTTGATCGAAGCCACTCGCGAACTGTTGTGGGAGCGCGGTTACGTGGGCACGAGCCCCAAGGCGATCCAGCAGCTGGCGGGAGCCGGCCAGGGCAGCATGTACCACCACTTCACCGGCAAGCCGGACCTCGCGCTGGCCGCCGTGCGGCGCACGGCCGAGGAGCTGCGGGCGGCCGCCGCGGCGTCGCTCGACGGGCCGGGGACGGCCTACGAACGCATCGCCGCCTATCTGCTGCGCGAGCGGGACGTGCTGCGCGGCTGTCCGGTCGGCCGGTTGACCATGGACCCGGACGTCGTCGCGGACGACGAACTGCGTTCCCCGGTCGACGAGACGCTCGGCTGGCTGCGCACGCGACTGACGGCGCTCGTCCAAGAGGGCCAGGAGCGAGGCGAGTTGCGCGCGGGGCTCACGCCGGAAGACACCGCCGCGACGATCGTCGCGGCCGTACAGGGCGGTTACGCCCTGGCCCGTGCGTCCGGCTCGCCGGACGCCTTCGACAGCGCGGTGCGGGGGCTGCTCGCTCTGCTCCCGCCCGCCCCGGCCGTTTGAGGACGTACGACGCCATGCATGCGATGCAGTACGAGATCACTCTGCCCGCCGATTACGACATGGGCATCATCCGCAAGCGGGTGGCGACCAGGGGGCACCTCCTCGACGACTTCCCCGGCCTCGGTCTCAAGGCTTATCTGGTGCGGGAGCGCGGTGCGCTGTCGCCGGTGAACCAGTACGCGCCGCTGTATCTGTGGTCGACGCCCGAGGGGATGAACAGCTTCCTGTGGGGCACCGGCTTCCAGGGCATCGTCGACGACTTCGGACGGCCCGAGGTGCAGCACTGGGCGGGCCTCGCCCACCACGAGGGCCCGTCGTCGTCCGCCGCACCGCGGACCGCCGTCCGGCGCAGGCAGCGCATCCCTGACGGTGTGCCGCCGGGACCGCTCGTCGAGCAGGCCGTGGCGGAGTCCCGACGCCTCGCGGCACTCGACGGGGTGGTGTGCACAGCCCTCGCCGCCGATCCGCGCCACTGGGAGCTGCTGTACGTCACGCTGTGGGACCGGGACTCGCCCCAAGGCGTCGGCGACCGCTACCAGGTGCTGCACCTCTCGCAGCCGGAGCGCACCGCGCTGCGGAGTGGCAGGCACTGGTGAGCACGCGGGCGGCGCCGAGACCGATCAGGGCCGGCCCCGCGTCAGCGTTTGTCCGGCAGGAACCAGCGGTGCGGCGCGATGAGGCGGTGTACCCTTTCGGGGCCCCAGGAGCCGGGTGCGTAGGGCTGCACCGGCGGCGGGTTGTCCAGCAGCGGGGTGGAGGCTTCCCACAGTCGCTCGATGCCGTCCGAGCGCGTGAACAGGGCCTGGTCGCCGACCATCGCGTCGAGGATGAGCCGCTCGTATCCCTCCAGGGCGTACCGGGTGTTGAAGGACTCCGCGTAGCTGAACAGCATCTCGGCCTCGCCGAGCCGCATGTCGGGGCCCGGCTCCTTGACCAGGAAGCGGGCGGCGATCCGGCCGGGGTCGTCGAAGTCGATCACCAGCTCGTTGTTCCGGGGGCCATGAGCGCCACTCGAGACGGCCGGGAACATCCGCAGGACCGGTTCCCGGAAGCCGAGCGTCACGACGTGCCGCCCCTGCTCCAGGGCCTTGCCGGAACGCAGGTAGAAGGGCACTCCCGACCAGCGCCAGTTGTCGACGTACACACGCAGGGCGACGAACGTCTCGGTGTCGGAACGAGGGTCGACACCGGGCTCGTCCCGGTAGCCGTCGTACTGGCCGCGGACGACGTGGGCGGGGTCCAGGGGCCGCAGGCTCTGGAAGACCTTCTCCTTCTCGTCCCGAAGGAGCTGCGCGGCAAGGGTGGCCGGGGGTTCCATGGCGACGAACCCGAGGAGCTGGAACAGGTGGGTCACGATCATGTCCCGGAAGGTGCCGGTCCCTTCGAAGAACTTGGCGCGGCCCTCGATGGCGATCTTCTCCGGAACGTCGATCTGCACATGGCTGATGTGGTCGCGGTTCCACACCGGTTCGAAGAGCCCGTTGGCGAAGCGGAGGGCGAGGATGTTGTCCACCGACTCCTTGCCGAGGAAGTGGTCGATTCGGAAGACGCGGGACTCGTCGAAGACGGCGTGGATCGTCGAGTTCAGCGCCTGGGCCGAGCGCAGGTCCGTGCCGAAGGGCTTCTCCACGATCAGCCGGGCGTTGTCCGCCAAGCCCGTTGCGCCGAGCATGTCGACGACGGAGGTGAACGCGGCCGGCGGAACGGCGAGGTGGAACAGTCGCCGCGGACTGCCGCCGACGGACCGCTCGGCACGCTCGACCGCTGTGAGAAGCGGCTCGGTGGCGTCCGGGTCGGCCGCTCCGAAGGACAGCGCGTCCTCGAACTTCTGCCAGGCCGGGCCCTCCGGCTTCGATCTGCCGAACTCGGCGACCGCGTCCCTCGCGTGTGCGCGAAAGCCCTCGTCGCTGGGTGCGACAGCGGCGGGCGCCGAGCCGACGATGCGGTACCGGGCCGGCAGCAGTCCCGCCTTGGCCAGGTGGAAGAGGCCGGGCAGCAGTTTGCGCCGGGCGAGGTCGCCGGTCGCGCCGAAGAGCACGATGACATGGTCGTCGGGCAGCGGGCCGTGCCTACCCGCCTCTGAGCCGGAGTTCGGCACAGTCACCCCGCCTTCTCGGCGTGGCCGCCGAATTCGCCGCGCATCGCGGACAGCACCTTGTCGGTGAACTCCCCCAGACCGCGCGACTCATAGCGCTGTGTCAGGGCGGCGCTGATGACGGGCGCGGGCACGCTCTCGTCGACCGCCGCCAGGACGGTCCAGCGTCCCTCTCCGGAGTCCGAGACCCGGCCGGTGTACGTGTCGAGTTCCGGGGAGCGGGCCAGGGCGTCGGCGACGAGATCGACAAGCCAGGAACCGACGACCGAGCCACGGCGCCACACCTCGGCGACCTCGGCCACGTCGATCTCGTACCGGTAGGCCTCGGGCTCGCGCAACGGGGCGGTCTCCGCGTCCACCGAACGCTTGCGCAGGCCGGCGTCCGCGTGCTTGATGATGCTGAGCCCCTCCGCGATGGCGGCCATCATCCCGTACTCGACTCCGTTGTGGACCATCTTCACGAAGTGGCCGGCGCCGCTGGGTCCGCAGTGCAGATAGCCCTCGGGGGCGGTTCCGTCGGTGCGGGTCCTGCCCGGGGTGGCTTCGGCGCTGCCGGACCCCGGGGCGATGGTGCGCAGCACCGGGTCCAGCCGGGCCACCGCGTCCGCGTCGCCGCCGACCATCAGGCAGTACCCCCGCTCCAGGCCCCAGACTCCACCCGACGTGCCGCAGTCGACGTAGTGGACGCCGTGCCGGGCGAGTTCCTGCGCGCGGGCCATGTCGTCCCGGTAGTACGAGTTGCCGCCGTCGACGACGATGTCGTCCGCGTCCAGCAGGCCCGTCAGCTGTTCGAGTGCTCCCTGCACCACGCCGGCGGGCAGCATCAGCCAGAGATTCCGGGGACGCTCCAGTTTCTCGACGAAGTCCTCGAGGGAGGAGGCGGCTGTCGCTCCTTCCTTCTCCAACTCCCGTACGGCGGCGGTATCGAGGTCGTACACGACGCACCGGTGGCCGCCGCGCGTCAGCCGGCGTACGAGATTGGCTCCCATCCGGCCGAGCCCGATCATGCCGAGCTGCAGTGTGATGCCGGTGTCAGTGGTCATGGCCGAACTCCCCGTTCTTCGCGGCTGATCCCCGCGTGGGTGCGCGCTGCCAGCAACTCGCGCGCCACTTCGGTGATCCGCTGGGTGGTGAAACCGAACTTCGTCAGCAGTTGCTTCAACGGTGCCGACGCGCCGTAGGTGTGCATGCCGATGAGGGCGCCGCCGTCCCCCACGTACCGGTCCCACCCGAACGTCGAGGCCTGCTCGATGCCGATCCGCGCGGTCACCGCCGGCGGCAGGACCTGGTCGCGGTACTCCCGCGGCTGACGGTCGAACAACTCCCAGCACGGCAGGCTGACCACCCGGGCCTCGATGCCCTCCCCGGCGAGTTCGTCGCGGGCGGACAGCGCCAGGGACACCTCCGATCCGGTGGCGAGGAGGATCACCTGCGGCTCTCCCGAAGGCGCGTCGGCCAGGACGTAGCCGCCGCGTGCGACTCCGGAGGCGGCGGCGAGCCGCGACCGGTCGAGCGTGGGCAGAGCCTGGCGGGACAGGACGAGCGCCGCCGGCTCGTGGCGGAGCGCGGCGACCACTCGCCATGTCTCGACCACTTCACCGGCGTCGCACGGCCGGAACACCAGCAGACCCGGCATCGCGCGGAGTCCGGCGAGCTGTTCGACGGGCTGGTGGGTGGGCCCGTCCTCGCCGACGCCGATGGAGTCGTGGGTGAAGATGTGGACGGCCGGGATCTCCATCAGCGCGGACAGCCGGATGGCCGCCTTCGCGTAGTCGGAGAAGATGAGGAACCCCGACCAGAACGGTCGCAACTTGGTCAGCGCCATGCCGTTGACGACGGCCGCGGAGGCGTGTTCCCGGATGCCGAGGTGCAGATTGCGTCCGGACGGGTCGTCGGGTTCGAAGTCGCCCGCGCCGTCGAAGGTGAGCCGGGTCTTGGTCGACGGCGAGAGGTCGGCGGAGCCGCCGATGAGCCACGGCACGCGCTGCGCGAGAGCGTTGAGAACCTGGCCGGAGGACTCCCTGGTGGCCAGCCCCTTGGGATCGGCGGGAAAGTCGGGCAGCCCACTGTCCCAGCCGTCGGGGAGTTCGCGGCGCTGCATGCGCTCCAGTTCGTCGGCCAGGTCGGGCCAGGCGGCCCGGTAGGCGTCGAACCGCTCCTGCCACGCGGTGCGCAGCGCGGCACCACGGGCGCCGATGCCCTGGTCGAACCAGTCACGCACACCGTCGGGAACGAAGAAGTCCTCGTCCGCCGGCATACCCAGGAAGCGCTTGGTGGCGCGTACTCCGTCGGGCCCGAACGGCGAACCGTGAGCCTTCGGCGAGTCCTCGACGGGTGAGCCGTAGCCGATGTGGCTGTGCACGACGATCAGGGTGGGGCGCTCGCTCTCCGCCCGGAAGGAGTGGAACGCGCGCTCGACGGCCTCGAGTTCATTGGCATCGGCGACCGTGGTCACGTTCCAGCCGTAGGCGAGGAACCGGGCGGCGACGTCCTCCGTGAACGTGATGTCCGTGTGGCCCTCGATGGTGACCCGGTTGGAGTCGTAGATCCAGCACAGGTTGGACAGTCCGTGGTGCCCGGCGAGGGAGGCCGCCTCGGAGGCGACGCCCTCCATCATGCAGCCGTCGCCGGCCAGCGCGTACACGTCGAAGTCGAAGAGCGGGAAGTCGTCCCGGTTGTACCGCCCGGCCAGCCACCTGCCCGCCATCGCCATGCCCACGGAGGTGGCGACCCCCTGACCGAGCGGCCCGGTCGTGGTCTCGACACCGCTCGTCCACCGGTACTCGGGGTGGCCGGGGCAGCGGGAGTCGAGCTGGCGGAACGACTTCAGGTCGTCCAGCCCGACCGACGGCCGTCCCAGCACCTCGTAGTCGGGGTCGACGGCACGGACCCCGGTCAGATGCAGCAGCGACCACAGCAGCACCGACGCGTGCCCCTCGGAGAGAACGAAGCGGTCGCGGTTGGGCCAGATGGGGTCCTGCGGGTCGAACCGCAGGAACCTCTGCCACAGCGTGTACGCGACGGGCGCGATGCCCATCGGCGTCCCCGGATGGCCGGAGTCGGCCTGCTGCACGGCGTCCATACAGAGGCCTCGGACGGTGTTCACCGACAGAGCGTCCAGGTCGGTCATGGGCCTTCCCTGATGTTCGGCAAGATCCGGCCAGTCCAGTACACGACGCCTCACGACGACCTGCATTCCGGCGCCCGCCCGGGGGCTCCACCGGGTGGCCGTACCGCCGTGCCGGGTGGCGTAGCCGCTCCTAGACTCGCCGCATGCTGGGGCTCCCGGATCATGTGCGTGCGTGCCTGTTCGACCTCGACGGCGTCCTCACCCGGACCGCGACCGTCCATGCGGCGGCGTGGAAGGAGATGTTCGACGATTTCCTGCGCCGCAGAGCGGAACGCGACGGCACGCCGTTCGTGCCGTTCGACGAGGTGCGTGACTACGACGAGTACGTGGACGGCAGACCGCGCGCCGACGGGGTCCGCACCTTCCTCGCCTCGCGCTCCGTGGAGCTGCCCGAGGGAACGCCCGACGATCCGCCGGACGCCGAGACGGTGTACGGGCTGGGCACCCGCAAGAACGATCTGGTGCTCCGGCTGATCCACGAGCAGGGAGTGCAGCCGTACGAGGGCTCGGTGACGTTTGTCCGGGCGGTCCGGGACGCAGGTCTGCGGCGCGCGGTGGTCTCCTCCAGCGCCAATTGCCATGACGTGCTGGTCGCCGCGGGCATCGCCGACCTGTTCGAGGAGCGCATCGACGGCATCGTCGCCGCGGAACAGCACCTGCGCGGGAAGCCGTCGCCGGACACCTATCTGGCGGCGGCTCGCGCGCTGGGCGTCGAACCGGGCGCGGCCGCCGTGTTCGAGGACGCGCTGGCCGGGGTGGAGTCCGGGCGGGCCGGCCGGTTCGGGCTCGTCGTCGGTGTCGACCGGGCCGGGCAGGCCGACGCACTGCGCCGGCACGGCGCCGACACCGTGGTCGGCGACCTCGCCGAGCTTCTGGTGGTCCGATGATCAGCCACCCGAGCTTCGCGGTGGAACCGTGGCGGCTGCGCGAGACCGAGCTGAATCTGGAGGTCCTGGCCCAGAGCGAGTCGGTCTTCGCCCTGGCCAACGGGCACATCGGCTGGCGCGGCAACCTCGACGAGGGCGAGCCGCACGGGCTCCCGGGCACCTACCTCAACGGTGTGCACGAGCTGCACCCGCTGCCGTACGCGGAGGCCGGCTACGGCTACCCCGAATCCGGCGAGACGATGATCAACGTCACCAACGGGAAGATCATCCGACTGCTGGTCGACGACGAGCCGTTCGACCTGCGCTACGGCGAACTGACGGCCCATGAGCGGGTCCTCGACTTCCGCTCCGGACTGCTCACCCGTACCGCCGAGTGGACCACCCCGACCGGCCGCTCACTGCGCATCACCTCCACCCGT
The DNA here is from genome assembly GCF_040613325.1 of Streptomyces sp. NPDC006283. Classification (NCBI taxonomy): domain Bacteria; kingdom Bacillati; phylum Actinomycetota; class Actinomycetes; order Kitasatosporales; family Streptomycetaceae; genus Streptomyces; species Streptomyces sp. NPDC006283. Next base: position 92,089 of record NZ_JBEXRZ010000004.1, read on the forward strand.
CTGGTGTCGCTCACCCAGCGGGCGGTGGCAGCGGTGGCGTACGAGGTGGAGCCGCTGGACGGTGACGCGCGTGTCGTCCTCCAGTCCGAACTCGTGGCCAACGAGAAGCTGCCGGCCAGCGGAAACGACCCGCGGATCGCCGCCGCCGTCGACTCCCCGCTCCGCTCGCAGGAGCATTACGCGCAGGGCACCCGCCTTCGGCTGGTGCACTGCACCGAACGCAGCAGACTGCTCGTGGGAGCGGCGGCGGACCACCTGGTCGAGGGGCCGGAGGGCACCACCTGGGCCGCCCACAGCGAGCCGGACATCAGCCGGCTCACCGTCATCAGTTCGCTGGCACCCGGCCGGCGGCTGCGCCTGGTGAAGTTCGTGTCGTACGGGTGGTCCGGCCAGCGGTCCCTGCCGGCCGTCCACGACCAGGTCGATGCCGCGCTCGCAGCCGCGCGCGCCACCGGCTGGGAGGGCCTGCTCGCCGAACAGCGCGCCTACCTCGACCGCTTCTGGGCCGGCGCCGACGTCGAGGTGGACGGAGACGCCCAGATCCAGCAGGCCGTGCGGTTCGCCCTCTTCCACGTGCTGCAGGCGGCCGCTCGGGGCGAGGAACGAGCCATCCCGGGCAAGGGGCTGACGGGGACGGGCTACGACGGCCACTCGTTCTGGGACATCGAGTCCTTCGTTCTGCCGGTGCTCACGTTCACGGCGCCGAAGGCGGTCGCTCCGGTGCTGCGATGGCGTCATTCGACGCTCCCGGTCGCCCGCCGGCGGGCCCGTCAGCTCGGTCTCGCCGGTGCCGCCTTCCCGTGGCGGACCATCACCGGGCAGGAGTGCTCGGCGTACTGGCCGGCCGGCACGGCAGCCTTCCATGTCAACGCGGACATCGCCGACGCGGTGCGGCGCTATGTGAACGCCACCGGCGACGAGGCGTTCGAAAAAGGGCCGGGGCTCGATCTGCTGGTGGACACGGCCCGGCTCTGGCACTCGCTCGGCCACCACGACTCCCAGGGCACCTTCCACATCGACGGCGTCACCGGGCCCGACGAGTACAGCGCCGTGGCGCGCGACAATCTCTACACCAATCTGATGGCCCAGCAGAATCTGCTGGCGGCAGCGGAGGCAGCGGTCCGGCACCCGGACCGGGCCCGTGAACTGGGCGTCGACGAGGAGGAGACCGCGGCCTGGCGGGACGCGGCGGGGGCGGTCGCGATCCCGTACAACGAGGCGCTCGGAGTCCACGAGCAGGCGGAGGGCTTCACCCGCTGCCAGCAGTGGGACTTCGACGCCACGGAAGCGGAGCAGTATCCGCTGCTGCTGCACTTCCCCTACTTCGACCTGTACCGCAAGCAGGTCGTCAAGCAGGCCGACCTGGTGCTCGCCATGCAGATGCGCGGGGACGCCTTCACCGCCGAGGAGAAGGCCCGCAATTTCGCCTACTACGAGGCGCTGACAGTGCGCGACTCCTCCCTCTCGGCCTGCACGCAGTCCGTGATGGCCGCGGAGACCGGCCATCTTCGGCTGGCCTACGCGTATCTGGGCGAGGCGGCCCTGATGGACCTGGAGGACCTGGAGCACAACACCCGCGACGGGCTGCACATCGCCTCCCTGGCCGGCAGCTGGATCGCCCTGGTCCTCGGCTTCGGCGGTCTGCGACTGCGGGACGGGGCGTTCGGGTTCTCGCCCCGGCTGCCCGAGCAGCTGTCCCGGCTGGCGTTCAGCGTCGTCGTGCTGGGTCGGCGGCTGCGCGTGGAGATCGGTGGCGGCCTCGCCCGCTACACCCTCGTCCACGGCGAGCCGCTGGACATCCACCACCACGGCGAAGCGCTGACGCTCACTGCCGCCGCACCCGCCGAGCGGCCGCTGCTCCCGGTGGCGGCCCACCCCGAGCCGGAACAGCCGAGAACACGTCGCCCCGCGGACAGGCAGGGCGACCGCTTCGGCGGAGTCCTTGGCCCGGAGGGCGACACACCTGCCTAGAGACCTGCGGGAGAGGCCGGCCCAGGATTGCCTGCACCGGGAGTACAAGCCCAACCTCCACTGACCCGGCCCCGCGGCGCGCGGCGCTGTGGGATGGTGGTCGGGTGACACTGGAGGACCTCGTCCGGCTGCGCCGGGCCCGTGACCTGATGGACCGCGCATACGCCGAGCCGCTCGACGTTCCGGCGCTCGCGCGCTTCGCCCTCATGTCGCCGGGCCACTTCTCCCGAAGCTTCCGTGCCGCCTTCGGGGAGACGCCGTACAGCTACCTGATGACGCGGCGGATCGAGCGGGCCAAGGCGCTGCTGCGGCGGGGCGACCTGACGGTCACGGAGGTCTGCTTCGCGGTCGGCTGTACCTCGCTGGGATCGTTCAGCTCGCGTTTCACGGAGCTGGTCGGCGAGAGCCCGAGCTCCTACCGGGCCCGCCCGCATGACGAGGGCGCCGCCGTCCCGGCCTGCATCGCCAAGATCCACACGCGTCCGGTCAGGAATGGAGAAGCACAACCCGTCCATCCGACCGTAGCGTGAAGCGCATGGACATCACACTGACGCAGTGCTTCATCGCCGTCGACGACCACGACAAGGCGCTCGCCTTCTACCGGGACGTTCTCGGCCTGGAGGTGCGCAACGACGTCGGATTCGAAGGAATGCGGTGGGTGACCGTCGGCTCGCCGTCGCAGCCGGATGTGGAGATCGTCCTCGAGCCGCCGCTCGCGGACCCGAACGCCTCGCCCGCCGACCGGGAGGCCATGGCGGAACTGCTGGCGAAGGGTCTGCTGCGCGGTGTCATCTTCAGGACCGACGACTGCGACGCCACCTTCGAACGCATCCGCGCCGCGGGCGGCGAGGTGCTGCAGGAGCCGATCGACCAGCCCTACGGCGTCCGCGACTGCGCCTTCCGCGACCCGGCCGGCAACATGCTGCGCTTCACTCAGCCACGCAAGCAGTGAGCTCCGGTCCCGCGGGCCGGCCCGCCCTGCCGGTGAACCGCGCCCCCCGTCCAGGCCGCGCGTGAGGTGAAGGAGCCTCCCCGCCGGTGCAACGCCCCGGCCGGGAGGCTCCGGCGCAGGAGAACAAGACGTGCTGCTCGAAGCCGGGCAGATCGAGCCAGGCGACGCCCAAGAGCCCGCGAAGGCGGCTCCGACCGACAGATGGAGACACAAAGAGCATGACCAAGAGGACGAACACGCAGTCGCCTGCGCCGCACGCTGCCGACAGCCACGATCTCATCCGGGTACACGGTGCGCGCGAGAACAACCTCAAGGACGTCAGCATCGAGATCCCGAAGCGCCGCCTGACGGTGTTCACCGGCGTCTCGGGCTCGGGCAAGAGCTCGCTGGTGTTCAACACGATCGCCGCGGAGTCGCAGCGGCTGATCAACGAGACGTACAGCTCCTTCGTGCAGGGCTTCATGCCGACCCTCGCGCGGCCCGAGGTCGATGTCCTCGACGGACTGACCACCGTGATCACAGTCGACCAGCAGCGGATGGGCGCCGACCCCCGTTCCACCGTCGGCACCGCCACCGACGCCAACGCGATGCTGCGCATCCTCTTCAGCCGGCTCGGCAAGCCGCACATCGGCCCGCCCAGCGCCTACTCCTTCAACACCGCCTCGGTCCGGGCGAGTGGCGGGATCACCGTCGAGCGCGGCTCCGCCAAGACGAAGACCGTGAAGGCGACCTACAACCGCACCGGCGGCATGTGCACGCACTGCGAAGGCCGGGGCAAGGTCTCCGACATCGACCTCACCCAGCTCTACGACGACTCCAAGTCCATCGCCGAGGGCGCGTTCACCATCCCCGGATGGAAGTCGGACAACGTGTGGACGGTGGGGATCTACGCCGAGTCGGGCTTCCTCGACCCGAACAAGCCGATCCGCCGGTTCACCAAGAAGGAGATGCAGGACTTTCTTTACCGCGAGCCGACCAAGGTCAAGGTCAACGGCGTCAACCTCACCTACGAGGGGCTGATCCCGAAGATCCAGAAGTCCTTCCTGTCCAAGGACAAGGAGGCGATGCAGCCGCACATCCGGGCGTTCGTGGAGCGGGCCGTCACCTTCACCACCTGCCCCGAGTGCGACGGCACCAGGCTCAGCGAGGGGGCCCGGTCGTCGAAGATCAAGCAGATCAGCATCGCCGACGCCTGTGCGATGGAGATCCGCGACCTGGCCGAGTGGATCCGCGGGCTCGAGGAACCTTCGGTGGCGCCTCTGCTCGCCGCGCTGCAGCGGACCCTCGACTCGTTCGTGGAGATCGGCCTCGGCTATCTCGCACTCGACCGGCCGGCGGGCACGCTGTCGGGCGGCGAGGCGCAGCGCGTCAAGATGATCCGCCACCTCGGCTCCTCGCTCACCGACGTCACCTACGTCTTCGACGAGCCCACCATCGGCCTGCATTCCCACGACATCCAGCGCATGAACGACCTGCTCCTGCGTCTGCGGGACAAGGGCAACACGGTGCTCGTCGTGGAGCACAAGCCGGAGGCGATCGCGATCGCCGACCACGTCGTCGACCTCGGCCCCGGTGCCGGAACGGGCGGCGGCACCGTCTGCTTCGAGGGCACCGTCGAGGGGCTGCGGGCCGGCGGCACGGTCACGGGCCGCCATCTCGACGACCGGGCCACCCTCAAGGAGACGGTACGGAAGCCCACCGGCGCGCTGGAGATCCGCGGCGCGTCGGCGAACAACCTTCGGGACGTCGACATCGACATCCCTCTCGGGGTGCTCACCGTCGTCACCGGCGTCGCCGGCTCCGGCAAGAGCTCGCTCCTGCACGGGTCACTGCCGAAGCAGTCGGTGGCCGCCGACACGGGCGTGGTGTCGATCGACCAGAGCCCGATCCGCGGCTCGCGGCGCAGCAACCCGGCGACGTACACGGGACTGCTCGACCCGATCCGCAAGGCGTTCGCGAAGGTCAACGGTGTGAAGCCGGCGCTGTTCAGCGCCAACTCCGAGGGCGCCTGCCCCACCTGCAACGGCGCGGGCGTCATCTATACCGATCTGGCGATGATGGCGGGTGTCGCCACCCCCTGCGAGGACTGCGAGGGCAAGCGGTTCCAGGCATCGGTGCTGGAGTACCACCTCGGCGGCCGGGACATCAGCGAGGTGCTGGCCATGTCGGTGACCGAGGCCGAGGAGTTCTTCGGTTCCGGCGATGCGCACACACCGGCCGCGCACAAGATCCTGCAGCGGCTCGCGGACGTCGGGCTCGGTTACCTCAGCCTCGGCCAGCCGCTCACCACCCTGTCCGGCGGCGAGCGGCAGCGGCTCAAGTTGGCCACGCACATGTCCGAGAAGGGCGGCGTCTACGTCCTCGACGAGCCGACCACCGGCCTCCACCTCGCCGATGTCGAGCAGCTGCTCGGCCTGCTCGACCGGCTCGTCGATGCCGGCAAGTCGGTCATCGTGATCGAGCACCACCAGGCGGTCATGGCGCACGCCGACTGGATCATCGACCTCGGCCCCGGCGCAGGCCACGACGGCGGTCGGATCGTGTTCGAGGGCACGCCCGCCGACCTCGTCGCCGACCGTTCCACCCTCACCGGCGAGCACCTCGCGGACTACGTCGGCGCCTGACGACTGGAGTGTCTGCGATCCGGACCCGCCGAGTGGGCATCCACTCACCGGGGAGAAGACACCACAGGACGTGGCCACCCTCGACGAGGCGCTCGCGCACTACGCGTCCGTTCTCGGCC